>NZ_JACJSW010000076.1:0-4040 GCF_014698375.1 Microcystis flos-aquae FACHB-1344
GTCTTTTAAGATTGTCAAATTTTTATTTGAATTTTGTATTGATGATCATAAATTTGATTTTCCTAAAATTCATCAATACAGTTGTTTTTAAAAAATGATTTAGGATTGCTATATAATGGTCGAAGGGTCAAATTTGAAAAATTTTGCCTCAAACCCTGTCTGCGTAAGGATTTCAGGATTTTGTAGCCAGTAGTTTCTTAGTAGTACATTGCTTTAACTCAGGCTCTGTAAGACTTTTAGCCATAGCTAGTATATTTATACGGGGGAAGTTCAGGTATAGTAAATCCCTTGATAGATAGGGTTTGCGGCAAAAAGTAGGGGCGAAGCATTCGGATAGAAAATCTACGGTTTCACCGATAGGTTATTGCCCGAATGCTTCGCCCCTACAGGACGCGGGCCGATGAAGACGCCAGGTTTTGAAGCACGATTCTCTCAAAATCTTGCACCTGTGGGAGCAAGAAAAGCCACAAAACCCCTACCTTGCCTACATTTCACATTTATTCAGCAAACCCTACATATAGTTTATTTTTTGCAAATTCCCTTGGTTTTTTGCCGCATTTATCAACAAGATTAAGCCGTTTCCTCACTCCCTCCCGCATGAATCATTGCCCCTTGCCTCTTGCCCGACTCCTGAGGGGCTTTTCTTTGTCACAGAATTGACATCCGGCCGTTATAGTCCTGACAAATGAGAGTTATATGCTGAAGTTAATCCAGCAAAGGAATAAATCATTTCCCCTAACCCAGCTTTCCTCAAGCTTCCTAAACAGGGTCTAGGGGAAGTTTATTTTTCTGCTGATTTTACCCGTTCTTTGCTCACAACATGGTCAAAATCAATCCCCGTCCCCGCGCCTTTACCTGCCATGGAGAAAACCGCTACCCAGCCCGAAAAGAAAATTTTTCTAGAACTTGACAAGCCTTGAGGGTAGGGAAGACAGTCAGGCAGACTAACCTAAAAAGGTTTTTTGGGCGAAAAATAGTTTCTTCCCCTTCTGTCTCCCTAAACACAGTCTTAGCTCTGATGGCGAGCATAATCATCCTGAAAACGGACTATATCATCCTCTCCTAAATATTCCCCATTTTGTACTTCAATTAACACCAATTTGATCACCCCGGGGTTTTCCAGGCGGTGAGCGGTACACTGCGGCACATAAGTGGACTGATTGGCTCCGAGAATTTCTTCGTTATCTCCACAGGTGACTTTTGCCGTTCCCGAAACGACAATCCAGTGTTCACTGCGATGGTAGTGCATCTGTAAACTGAGACGATGACCCGGATTCACTTCAATGCGCTTGATTTTATAACCAAGACCTTCTTCTAGAGTGGTGAAAGAACCCCAGGGCCTAAATTCTGTTGCTGCCGATTCTACGCTCGAAATAAGCTGAAATGGTGCCACATCTTGAGATGCGATCATTATATTATGTCTCCATTGCTAGGTCTGATCTTAGTCCAAGATAGCAGCAAAAACCCTAGATGGCATCTAAATCAGTGATCAGTAAACAGTAAACAGTAATCAGTAATCAGTGAACTGAAAACTCAAATCTGATCACTGATCACTGATTTAGTCTTCGTCGGTGTTGAGAATACGGGGAACCCGGAAATAATCCCCTTCTGGGGCCGGCGATTCTTGCACTAAGACCTCGTGATCGGGATAAAGTCTATTACTATCGGCGCGAGTGATATTTTGAATTTCGATCGCTCGCGTGGTGGGTGGCACATTTTCCGTGTCTAATTCGCTTAACTGGTCGAAATAATCCAGTATCCCGCTTAATTGCCCCGCAAATTGTTCTTCTTCGCCGCTATTAATCTCTAAACGGGCTAAATGGGCGATTTTTTCAACTGTAGCTCGATCGATCATGGGAGAAATGATGAATGATGAATTATGAATGGGGGAATGGGGGAGTGGGGAAGTGAGGGAGTGGGGATAATAAATAAAAGCAATCTCCTGACGACCGACTCCTGAATTCTGACTCCTGACGACCGACTCCTGAATTCTCAATTTAGAAGAAAACATCAATTTCCGATCGCCCGGTGATTTTCAGCCAGTTTTGGGCTTCAATATAGTTATTGGGGGCTAATCGGATGGCTTGTTTCCAGTATTCTGCCGCTTTGTCGTAGAGTGCTTCCGCTTCGGCCTGTTGACCGTCTTCTCTAGCTTTTTCCCCTTGAAAATGGTAAATAACGGCGATATTATTCAAAGCGGAGGGCATTCTGGGATTAAGTTGGATAGCTTCTTCGTAGTATTCCAGAGCCTTTTCATGCTCGCCATTACTAGCGTGGATAATGCCGATATTGTAGAGGATATAACTGCGATCGTTAGGATCCTCTTCTAATGTTAAAGCCTCATAGTAATTATCGAGGGCTTCGGCGTATTCGCCGTCAGCTTGGGCAGACATCCCATCGCGGTAATAAACAAAGGCTTCCTTGGCTTTTTTATTGGCGGGGAGTATCTTTAAAATGATATCCGCCATGACGGTAAAAGATTTATCAATAAAATTATCGTTACGTTGAGTGCGTGGCATAGTTAGGACGATTAGGCGATCGAGATGACTATCTACCTTTATAGCACTCGCGAGCAACCCTAGGGCTGTTTTTCCGATTTTTCTGGCTAGGGTTTCGATTTATACTAAATCCGGTTATTAAAGAATGATTATTTATTCCCCCTTTTGCCTATTGCAAGAGTGGGCGTTGTCAAATTGAAAGATGCTCCGAATCAGCTTGGAACTGAAATTACTTTGATAGCAAGGATTGCATTATTAGGGGTCGAGAAGGTCGTCACCGACCTCCCCTCCCATTCAGAACCGTGCATGAGACTTTCACCTCACACGGCTCCTAGTTTGACTGTTCCCTTGTTAAGGATACAGCTTGACTTCTTTTTGGTTGACCCTGTAATATCTAGATTGACAAATTCCACGAAGGATGTCAAACCAGATGATTCTAGGCTTCCATCAGATGCCGATTTATCATCGTGACAGTGGCGGTGTAATAGTTGAAGGTTTTTATATTCATCCTTTCCACCTAAGCTTAAAGGATGAATGTGGTCAACTTCAATTAAATCCGATGGGGTGAAATACTGCCCACATCGGTTACACTTGCCTTGTTGCTTCTTAAGTAGTTTGGCTACTCTTGTGGGTGTGTCGATTGCTTGTCCTCGTCTGGTCGCCCTGTAAGTCCAATTTCCGTCATAAGGTGAAGCGTCGGGGCGTACTAGGGTATGTCTGACGATTGGAGTCCAGTTATGTTTCCATAAATGAAGTCCTTCTTGGGTTTTGAATAACCAAGATTCTCGTCTTTCTTTCCCATTGCTGAGTTTAACTGTTCCAGGACTGAAGTAGTTTTTCAGCTTTTTGTAGCTTGCTTTACCGCATCTTGTTACTGTCCATGCCCTTAACATTAACCAGATTGTATGGTCTAGTTTATTGAAGGTATCCGTAGATACTACTCCTGAATAGTAGTTTGCCCATCCTCTAATGATTGGGTTTAATTTACTAATCAGGGCTGATTGAGGTGCTGTTTTGTGTTTTTTAATTACACCTTTTATCGCGTCTGTGTGGGCTTTGACTGCTTTTTGGCTAGGTTTAATGTGGGTTAGGAATGTTGGTAATGATTCGGTAGTAGTGCCGTAGCCCTCTTGCTTACCTGGTATGAATTGTGTCAAATATTTATTAATAAAAATAATTGGAACCCAATCAGTCTTTAAACCTCTAGCTTGATCATGACTTTTCTGATAAATATCTTTTTCTGGCTCCTGTCTGGCTTACTCAAATATCAGTCTAGCACCGAACAAAATACCACCTTCACCTCTATTCCCCTGTCAAGCGTTGTGGTTCTCACCATACGATCAAGAATGGTTCTATTCATAATGGAAAACCCAAACGTCAAGGTAAAGAGTGTGGTCAACCGTTTGTGATCAATCCCACTAATAAAACCGTCTCTGACGAAACCAAACAATTAATTGATCAACTCTTGCTCGAACGAATTTACTTGCGAGGAATTGCTAGAGTAACAGGGGTAAGTTGGTCATGGTTACAAAACTATGTCAA
>NZ_JACJSW010000077.1:0-10721 GCF_014698375.1 Microcystis flos-aquae FACHB-1344
GAGACAATTCTCATTTATAAATTACCGAAATTAAACCGTAAGGAGATAGAAGCTATGTTTAGTTTAAGTGATTTAAGAGAAACTAAGGTTTATCAAGAAGCTTTAGAGGAAGGCAAAGAGGAAGGCAAAGAGGAGGGAAAAGAAGAAAAAGCTCGACAAATTGCCCTAAAAATGCTATCTGCTGGCTTTCCTATCTCAGAAATCGCCCAATTTACCGATTTATCCCCCGACGCGATCGAGGAATTACAATCGAGAGACGATTAAAAAAATCCTTCGGAGTGAGATTATGAGAGAATCAGTCATCTATCAAGATATTTTAGAGGAAGGCGAGGAAAAGGGAAAAGAAGAAAAAGCTCGACAAATTGCCCTAAAAATGCTATCTGCTGGGTTTCCTATCCCAGAAATCGCCCAATTTACCGATTTATCCCCCGCAACTATCGAGGAATTACAAAGGCAGAACGCTCGCGATGTTTGATAATATTTGTAAATTTATCGCCGAAAACTTCTCCGATGATCTAGCCACTTGGTTATTGGGTTCTCCCCTCTCCTTAACCGTCCTCGACCCGACGGAATTACAATTAGACCCCATTCGTGCCGATTCTCTGATTTTTTTGCAGTCAGAGCAATTAATTCTCCATACCGAATTTCAAACCGACCCCGACTCCAAAATTCCTTTCCGAATGCTCGATTATCGCCTTCGCGTCTATCGTCGTCATCCCCAAAAACCAATGCGTCAAGTGGTAATTTATCTGCGACGTAGTGATTCCCCCCTAGTACAAGAAAATACTTTCCGTCTGGGGGAAACTTTTCATTCTTTTCAAGTCATCCGTCTTTGGGAAGAAAATACGCCGCAATTTTTCCATCATCCCGGTTTATTACCCTTTGCCGTCCTCAGCAATACCGATGACCCCGAACAGGTGTTAAGTCAGGTGTCCCGTTCTCTAGAAACTATCTCCCAAAAACAGGTGCAAAGCAATCTCGCTGCCGCCACCAGTATTCTCGCTGGGTTAGTATTAAATCGAGAGACGATTAAAAAAATCCTTCGGAGTGACATTATGAGAGAATCAGTCATCTATCAAGATATTTTAGAGGAAGGCAGAGAGGAAGGCAGAGAGGAAGGCAGAGAGGAAGGCGAGGAAAAAGGACTACAAAAAGGCAAAGAGGAAAAAGCTCGACAAATTGCCCTAAAAATGCTATCTGCTGGCTTTCCTATCCCAGAAATCGCCCAATTTACTGATTTATCCCCCGCAACTATCGAGGAATTACAAAGGCAGAACGCTCGCGATGTTTGATAATATTTGTAAATTTATCGCCGAAAACTTCTCCGATGATCTAGCCACTTGGTTATTGGGTTCTCCCCTCTCCTTAACCGTCCTCGACCCGACGGAATTACAATTAGACCCCATTCGTGCCGATTCTCTGATTTTTTTGCAGTCAGAGCAATTAATTCTCCATACCGAATTTCAAACCGACCCCGACTCCAAAATTCCTTTCCGAATGCTCGATTATCGCCTTCGCGTCTATCGTCGTCATCCCCAAAAACAAATGCGTCAAGTGGTAATTTATCTGCGACGCAGTGATTCCCCCCTAGTACAAGAAAATACCTTCCGTCTGGGGGAAACTTTTCATTCTTTTCAAGTCATCCGTCTTTGGGAAGAAAATACGCCGCAATTTTTCCATCATCCCGGTTTATTACCCTTTGCCGTCCTCAGCAATACCGATGACCCCGAACAGGTGTTAAGTCAGGTGTCCCGTTCTCTAGAAACTATCTCCCAAAAACAGGTGCAAAGCAATCTCGCTGCCGCCACCAGTATTCTCGCTGGGTTAGTATTAAATCGAGAGACGATTAAAAAAATCCTTCGGAGTGAGATTATGAGAGAATCAGTCATCTATCAAGATATTTTAGAGGAAGGCAGAGAGGAAGGCAGAGAGGAAGGCAGAGAGGAAGGCAGAGAGGAAGGCAGAGAGGAAGGCAAAGAGGAGGGAAAAGAGGAAAAAGCTCGACAAATTGCCCTAAAAATGCTATCTGCTGGGTTTCCTATCTCAGAAATCGCCCAATTTACTGATTTATCCCCCGCAACTATCGAGGAATTACAAAGACAGCAGCACAATTAAAGCTTTTAACCGCAAAGGGTGGGGAATTAGGAAAATTTCGGCTCATCTCCCCACCCCAAGCACGATTAACGGCGTTTAGCTAGGCGACGCACCACTAAACCACTACCTAGTATGCCTAGTCAGATAATACTAGAAAGTTTGGGCGTGGACACATTACCAATATCACCCGAAATATCAGAAGCAACAAGGCGAAAGTTATCCATTGCAGCATAACCACTGCTTAGAATATCGATTTGATCCCAAAAAAGCCCCAATTTTCTCCACGGCAGCCTCTAGAATATCGGGATCGTGAACTAAGGCAAAACGCACATACCCCTCGCCACCCTTACCAAAACCGGAACCCGGGGAAACAGCGACACCAGTTTGGGCCACCAATTGCCGACAAAAATCGACGGAATTACCCGGCCAACTGGGGGGAATTTTCGCCCAAACGTACATAGTGGCGGCCGGGGTGGCAACTGGCCAACCGATGCGATTTAGGGCATTAATAAACACATCCCGGCGTTTTTGGAAGATAGCGACGGTTTCCTTGACTGAATCTTGATTACCGGTTAAAGCAGCGATCGCACCGTTGAGGATGCCCAAATACTGATTAAAATCAACCATGGCTTTAATCTGTCGCAAAGCCATAATTAACTGCGGGTTGCCAATGGCGAAACCGATGCGAAAACCGCCCATATTATAGGACTTGGAAAAGGTAAAAAACTCGATCGAATTGGTTTTATCTCGATCGGCCTGCAAAATTGACGGTGGTGGCGATGTTCCCGCAAAAAAGATGTCTAGATAGGGAAAATCGTGGATTAAAACTAAATTATGCTGACGGCAAAAATCGACCGCTTTTTGGAAAAATGCCAAAGGTGCGATCGCTGTGGTGGGATTATGGGGATAACTCAAGACCATCAGCTTCGATTGTGCCAGCACTAGGTCAGGAATGTCCTCTAAAACCGGCAGAAAGTCATTTTTTGCCAAAATTGGCATTCCGTAGATTTGGCCGCCGGCAAGGGCAACACCGCCCAAATGGGAGGGATAACCCGGATCGAGCAGCAGGGCAAAATCCCCGGGGTTGAGAAGGGCCAAAGGTAGATGGGCCGTGCCTTCCTGAGAACCAATTAGGGGTAAAACCTCCGTTTCTGGGTCGACGGGGACACCAAAGCGATCGCTATACCAGTTAGCGGCAGTTATTCGGAAGTCTCCCGTACCATTATGGAGTAAATAGCCGTGGGTGTGAGGATCGTGGAGAGATCGCTCTATAGCATCGATAACATGGGGAGCAGCACCAAGATCGGAGGAACCGAGCGAAAGATCGATAATGGTATTACCCGCTTCTCTACTGGCAGCTTTTGCCCGATCCATATCGGCAAAAACGTTGGATTGGAGTGCCTGTAAGCGGTGTGCTAGGGTTAAGTTATTCATAACCACAGATACCTAATTAGCTGACATAGGTATCGATAAAAGATTGTAATTGTTGTTTGCCGATCGCCCCTTCATGAGTGGCAATAATTTCGTTATCTTTAAAGATGCGTAAAGCGGGAACACCTTTCACATCACATTTAGCCACCGAGTTGGGGTTAGGGTCTATTTCTAGTTTAACTACTTTTAGCCGTTCGCCGTAGGTTTTCGCCACCCAATCGATCGAGGGGGATACCAGACGGCACGGACCGCACCAACTCGCCCAAAAATAGACTAAAACGGGTTTTTCGACCTCAAAAACCTCTTGGTCAAACTTCTGATCGCTAATGACAGTTACGCTACTCACAGTATTTATTTCCTCACCATCGCTACTGATCATCATAGGGGTTCTGGGTAATTTTCGGCAATTATCCACTTCTACGCTTCCTTACACATTAGGATCAAAGACATCCCGTAAACCATCACCGATAAAATTAATACTTAACACCGTGATCACGATAGCTAGAGCGGGAAAAATGACCAAGTGGGGGGCAGTTGTCAAGTAATCTTTAGCTTTAAATAACATTTGTCCCCAAGTCGGCACATCGGGGGGGAAACCCAAACCCAAAAAACTCAGGGTTGACTCGGTAATAATCGCATTACCCACCGCTAAAGTAGCCGCCACGATAATCATTCCCAAAACATTAGGCAATAAATGCACCCAGATTAAACGGAAAGGAGTGGCCCCCAAAGCAATCGCGGCCGAGATAAATTCCATCTCCCGTAACTTTAAGAAATTTCCCCGCACCAATCGCGCCACCGACATCCAATTTAAACCCCCGATTACTAAAACCACGAGGATAAAAATGCCCGTTTCCGGTCCGGCGATTTTCTTGATACTATCGCGAAATAGATAGACAATCAGTAAAAGTAGGGGCAATTGGGGCAAAGATAGGAATAAATCCGTTAATCGCATCAACAAACCATCGATCGCGCCCCCGTAAAACCCAGAAATAGCTCCGATCGCTGTCCCTAGAATCATCGCCACCATCATAGCAGCAATGCCCACCGCTAGGGAAATTCGACCCCCCACCAAAATCCTCGCCAATTGATCCTGGCCCAGATCATTAGTCCCAAAAAGATGTTTTAAACTAGGGGGAGCAGTGGTTTGACTAAAATCAATGGTATCGATGGGGACCCGATAGAAAATCGGACCGAATAGGACAGCAAGAATAATTATCATTAATGCGATCGCTCCTATTACTGCCAAGGGATCTCGGTAAAAACGTCGCCAAGTATCGATAATTGCAGAAGACAGGGGAGACATAATCAAGAAAATCACAGATGATTAAAATTTACACGGAAATCGAACGGGGGCAAAATTGGTTACAGCGCCATCAAAAATGTTGTCCGATATTTGCCCTAGTTTTGGGGTTTACCGAGACGGGATTAATCCCCGGAATCTCCACCGCCGGTGCTACCCCGGAAGATAGAAAATATACAGCGATCGCCGATGCCGAATTTATCGTTAAAGGAGTTTCACCCCATCCCCGTTATCCCTTACCCCCCCTAACGGTGGGAGCCTCCCCCGCCTATATTACCCGCGCCGTGGTGGAAAAATTAGCCATTCCCGTCCTCGTTTTTAACGCCGGTTTACCCTTGCCCCCGGCCGTCGATTATATCGAACTGGGGGGACAACCGGCCCGTTGTCTCTCCACCGGCCGCGCCCTAGACCTGACTATAGTAAAACACCTGTTCGCCCAAGGATTAACTTGGGGAGAAAAATTAGCCCGCCAGTCTAGTTATCTAATTATCGGCGAGTGCGTGGTCGGCGGCACCACCACCGCCCTCGCCATCCTCACCGGACTGGGTTATCGAGCCAACGGCAAAGTTAACAGCAGCCATCCCCAGTGCAATCATGCTCAGAAACAGGCAATAGTTGAGCAGGGATTAGCCAGAAAAAAAATTTTTGATCCTTTTGAGGTAATCGCCGCCCTAGGCGATCCTCAGCAGATTTTCGTCGCTGGCATGGCCATCGCCGCCAGTGGGCAGGGTGGGGTACTCCTCGCCGGAGGAACCCAAATGTTAGCCGTTTCTGCCCTAATTCAAGCTCTAGTGGCTAAATATGCCTATCCGGTTAACTGGGAAAATATCATCGTCGGCACAACTCGCTGGGTAGCGGAAGATAAAACGGGGGATACGGTGGGATTAGCCCGCATGATCGGAAAATTGCCTTTATTAGCCACACAATTAGACTTTTCTGCCTCTAAATACCCGGGTTTGCAAGCTTATCAACAGGGTTTTGTCAAAGAGGGAGTGGGTGCGGGGGGATGTGCGATCGCCGCTTGTTTGTACCAGAATTGGACTAATCAAGATTTGGTCAAAGCGATCGAAAATTTAATCGGGTTTCAACTAAACTGTTGACTATCTAGGGTTTGCGGCAAAAAGTTTTTCCTGGGTGTAGGGTGTAGGGTTTTGCCGATTTTCAGGTGGTCAATTACCTAATTTTCAGGGAAAAAGTCCCTGAATTTTCCCCCTGATCACTCCCATGCCGGCCACTTTTGGATTTCAAAAAGGTCTAAAAGTCTTATCCAACAAGGTTTTTAGATTTATTCAGCCAACCCTAAATACGCGGGCAGCTTATGAGAGAAAATAGTGACAAGCAGATTTCTAGTCAATAATTAGGGCTATTTTCCCCGTCATCGAACCAGTTTCTAGCAATTGATGGGCGCTGATAGCTGCCGCTAAAGGGAAGGTTTGGGAGAGATGAATAGTTAGCTTTTTCTCGTCAATTAAACGCGCCCCTTGTCTGAGAATTTCTGTTTGATATTTTTGCGCTTCTGGCAGTCCCATCAAAGCCGGGGTTAACATTAATTCTAAACTAATCCGCAAATTGCGATCGCGCGCTTCCTTCCAGCTGCCCGTAGGTTCCAAAATCGTCACCATATCGCCGTACACTCGCACCGCTCGGCAAGTTTGGCCAAAAGTTTCCCCTCCCACCGTATCAAAAGCGACATCTACTCCTTTCCCTGCGGTTTGTTGAAGTATCGCCGAGACAAAATCGGTTTGTTTGTATAAAATCGGGTAATCTGCCCCTAATTGCCGCACTAAACGCTCTTTATCGCTATTTCCCACCGTCGTATAAACTTTAGCCCCCTTCAGTTTCGCCAATTGAATCGCGACATGACCAACACCCCCAGCCCCGCCATGGATAAGTACGCTTTGTCCCGACTGGAGACGGGCGCGATCATAGAGTGCTTCCCAAGCGGTGATTAAAACCAAAGGTACAGCGGCCGCCTCGGCAAAAGAAAGAGATTTCGGCTTGTGGGCTAGATAATCCGCCTCGATCAGGGCATATTCAGCATAATTTCCCGTGCCAGCCTTGCCCAGTCCGCCGTTACAAAAATACACTTCATCCCCGGGGCGAAAATCCTGCACCGCCGCCCCAACGGCCTCGACAATTCCCGCCCCGTCACAGCCCAAAATGGCCGGCATTTGCTCGGGGTAAAAAGTGCCGCGTTTACGAATTTTTGTATCAATAGGGTTGACACCAGCGGCTTTTAATGCTACTAAAACCTGATGCGGTTGACTAATTTTCGGGGTGGGGACTTGCTGAAGCTGTAGGACATCCACCGCGGTCATGAGGATAGCTTTCATTCTATCTATTCGGGATTAACCCACATTAATGTCTGACCAAATTCTACCGGTTCACCGTTAGCGACGGCGATTTCGACGATTTGCCCGGCCACCTCCGCTTCGATTTCATTCATCAACTTCATCGCTTCGATGATACAGACCGTTTGTCCGACACGGATCCGATCGTTTTTTTCCACGAAAGAGGGTTCATCGGGAGCAGGAGCGCGATAAAAAGTGCCGACCATGGGAGAGGTAATCGCCAGCCATTTTTTATCCATAGCGGCGGCTACGGGTTCGGGAGTGGGGGTTTCTGGGGCCGGGGTGGGACCTGCGGCTACCACTGGAGCGGCGACGGTGTCCGTCACCACCGGCAAGGGAGCGGGGAGAGGCCCAAGGGCAGTATTAACGGTTCCTTTGCGGATATTTAGCTCCAAATCTGCACTTTTCAGGCTAAATTCACTGATATCCGTTGCTGCCAATGTTTTGATCAGTTCTCGAATTTCGTTGTAATCAATAGTCACCGCTCTGAAATCCCCTCGCAAATAAAAAGCAACAAATCCAAATTCGCACCCACCAAACTATCGATTTTTCCCATCTAGCGGCTAAGTTTTGGGAAACAGGCTCAGAAACACTGGCTTTAGTCCTAAACCCGTCCCTAAGCCCTCATTTCTGGGCTTCTGATCACAATTATTCCCGTCCCAGATAGGAACCATCCCGGGTATCCACTTTAATCCTTTCACCGATAGAAATAAACAGGGGAACCATCACCTGCGCTCCCGTTTCTACGATCGCCGGTTTCGTGCCACCGGTGGCCGTATCTCCCTTGACTCCCGGATCCGTATCGGTGATTTCCAAGATTACCGAGGTGGGCAATTCTATGTCTAACACTTGATCATTCCAAAAGAGAATATTGACTTCCATTCCTTCTTTCAGATACTTGGCTCGATCGCCCATTTGTACCGGGGTGAGAGTTGCTTCCTCAAAAGTCTCCATGTCCATGAAGACAAACTGATCGCCTTCTTTGTAGGTGTGCTGCATGGTACGCTTTTCGATCGTGGCTGAGGGCAAGGTTTCCCCCGCCCGGAACGTCCGTTCTACCACGTTGCCGGTCTGAACATTTTTTAACTTGGTTCGCACGAAGGCCGATCCCTTGCCCGGTTTGACGTGCAGGAATTCCACCACCCGCCAGACAGAGCCATCTATCTCGATGGTCGTACCGCTCCGAAAGTCGTTACTCGAAATCATGAAATGCTGTTTAGGCCAAGAAAGATCAACATTCCATTTTACATACTTCCTGTACCCAAAAAAACTTTTTTCCCGCCCCTACAGGTAAGGGGGAGGTGGGAGGTGGGGCAAGCAAGGGACAAAAGCTAATCACTTAAGTACCTAATAGCATTTTTCACCCTGAAACCTCGATTTTTAGTACAATATTACTGCAATACTAAAAGCAGTGAACGAGTAAACAGCGATGATCACCGGCGAATTAAAATCCAAAATAGATAAACTTTGGACAACCTTCTGGAATAACGGCATTAGTAACCCGCTTTCGGTAATCGAGCAGATTTCCTATTTACTCTTCATCAAACGCCTAGATGACCTAGAACTAGCTAAGGAGCGTAAATCCCAACGATTAGGCGAAAACCTCGAAAATCCCACCTTTAACCCCAGCCAACAGCATATCCGTTGGTCCCGCTTCAAAAATATCGATGATGCCGAGACAATGCTCCAGATTGTCCGGGATGAAGCGTTTCCCTTTATCAAAGATCTGGGACAGTTTTCTAAGGGTAGCACCTACGCTAAACACATGAAGGACGCGGTGTTTCTCATCGCCTCCCCGGCCCTGCTGGCGACGGTAATCGAACAAATTGAAAAAATCCCCATGGAGGATCGGGACACCAAAGGCGACCTTTACGAGTATATGCTCTCGAAACTGAGTACAGCCGGGACTAACGGACAGTTTCGCACGCCGCGCCATATTATCAAAATGATGGTGGAGTTATTAGCGCCGGGACCCCGGGAAGTTATCTGTGATCCGGCCTGTGGCACAGGAGGCTTTTTAGTGGCGGCTGCCGAGTATGTGCGGGAGTTAAAGGACAGCGAGGGGGGACGTTTGCTCCTTGAACGCGGCAACCTAGAGCATTTCAATAACCAAATGTTCCACGGTTTTGATTTCGATGCCACGATGTTACGCATCGGCAGCATGAACCTGATGTTACACGGTATCGAGCAGCCGATTATCGAGGCCCGGGATTCCCTATCGGAGGATCACGCCGGGGTAGAGGATAGTTTTACCATGATTCTGGCTAATCCACCGTTTAAGGGTTCGGTGGAGAAGTCCACTATTGCCAAGGATTTATCGAAAATCATCGACACCACTAAAACCGAGTTATTATTCATGGCCCTGTTTTTGCGCTTGCTGAAGACGGGGGGAAAAGGTGCGGTAATTGTGCCGGATGGGGTGCTATTTGGCTCGTCCAAGGCCCATAAGGACATCCGCACCATCTTGGTAGAAGAACATAAGCTAGAGGGGGTGATATCGATGCCGTCGGGGGTGTTTAAACCTTATGCGGGGGTATCTACCGCGATCCTGATTTTTACGAAGCTGGGGGTAAGGGAAAAGGGGACTGACTTCGTTTGGTTTTATGACATGGTGGCGGATGGTTTCTCTCTCGATGATAAGCGCCAACCGATTGCCGATAATGATATCCCGGACTTGCTGCGCTGTTGGCAGCAACGCGACTCCGCTAAGGATACCAACCGCCAAGGGAAGGCGTTTTTTGTGCCTCGCGAGGAGATTCAGGCCAATGCTTATGATCTATCAATTAACCGCTATAAAGAGATAGAGTACGAGGAAGTGAGCTATGAGCCGCCGAAGGTGATTTTACAGAAGTTAAGGGCTTTAGAGGCTGATATTCGTCAGGATTTGGACGCATTAGAGGAGATGTTAGGAGATTAGGAGATGAAAAATCTACAGCCATTAGACCTACATCCTCTCAAAACCGAATCCGAGTATGAGGCCGCTTTACTGGAGATTGAGTCGCTTCTGGAAGTACCTCCGGGGACACCGGAAGCAGCGCGCTTAGATTTGCTTGCCACACTGGTTGATGCCTATGAACAGGAACATTTTCCCATCCCTCTGCTAGATCCTATCGAAGCGATAGTCAACCGAAAGGATATTTGATTTATCCTGAGAAATAAGATTTGTCGGCATTTAGATTCCAAGAGAGTGGTGGGTTACGCTATCGCTAACCCACCCTACCCATTGAAGGGAGAAGAGTTCATGGTAGGGTGGGTTAGACGGCAACAATCTAGGCGTTAAAGTCAATCTAAGAATCCGTCGTAACCCACCGCTTTAGTCCACCGAAAGGATATTTGATTTATGCTGAGAAATAAGATTTGTCGGCATTTAGATTCCAAGAGAGTGGTGGGTTACGCTATCGCTAACCCACCCTACCCATTGAAGGGAGAAGCTGACAGGGGGACAAGCCAGCTGAAAAGCTTATGTAGCATGGAATACAGACACAGACTCCCAAAAAAGATAAGTCATATTTACCATATATGACCTAAATAACGAAAATGAT
>NZ_JACJSW010000078.1:0-4962 GCF_014698375.1 Microcystis flos-aquae FACHB-1344
GCATACCGCTACTGCTTCTGGAGGGAGAGTAAGACCAAGTAAAGGCACTGCTTTTGCAAGGCATCTCCCTGTGAATGAAGAATCCCCACGCCTTTAGGCAACGGGAGTGTCAAGAGGCCCATGTGCGCGGTTTAAGCAATCACCCCTCCGCTAGTCGTTTAGAAGATATTCTCAAGGGAATTACGGGTTTTGAGGAAGTGGCCAACGTTCCCTACCAGTACAGAGGAACTTATGCGGGAGCCGGCTATATGGCCAAATACCTAAAAGCACTAGGATTTACTACCATCGAACTCTTACCCGTCCAAGAAACCGCTAACGATAATAACACCGATGATCGCCCCGGTGGTAACTATTGGGGTTACATGACCTTTGGTTATTTCGCCCCCGATCGCCGTTATGCTTACGATCGCTCCCCCGGGGGACCCACCAGAGAATTTAAGGCCATGGTCAAAGCTTTCCACGACCAAGGTATGGAAGTTTATCTCGATGTGGTCTATAATCACACCGGAGAAGGGGGCAATTGGGGCAGCAACGATGTCACCGGATTTGTTAGTTTTGGTGGTTTTGATGTGGTGGAATACTATCAACTCACCGATGAACATTATCTACTCGATGGGGCGACAGGCTGCGGAAATCAATTAAATTTTTCCCATAGTGTCACCTGTAATCTGGTTCTTGATTCCCTCACCTATTGGTTAGAAACCATGGGAGTTGATGGTTTTCGTTTTGATCTGGCCCCCGTCCTCGGTCGAACTCCTTCTAGTCATCAACGAGAAGATCGGGGCAAACAAAAACAATTCTTTCCTAAACATCCTTTGTTAGAAAAGATCGAGAAATTAGGCAAGAAATACGATGCCGAAATGATCGCCGAAGCTTGGGATAGCTGGGGTTACGAAGTGGGTAATTTCCCGACGGTTTGGGGCGAGTGGAATGGCCGTTATCGCGATGCAATTCGGCGTTTTTTAAAGGGAGATGGTAATACTTTTCAATTCATCGAACAGGTGAACGGAGATTATCGCAATTTTAACGACCAAGGCGGACCCCAAAAATCGATCGATTTTATTGTTGCCCACGATGGTTTTACCCTGATGGATTTGGTCAGTTATAACAACAAAAATAACCTCACTCCCTGGCCCTTTGGTCCTTCCGATGGCGGCAATAATAATAACGATTCTTGGGATTCTGGCGGTAATCAGGCCTTACGTCGCCAAAGATTACGCAACTTTTGGACGATGCAATTTTTATCTCGCGGTGTTCCCATGACTGTCTGGGGCGATGAATTTGGCCGCACTCAAAATGGTAATAATAATCCCTACAATATTGATAGTGTGGCCACTTGGAATAATTATGATATGATTGCCACCCGTTCACCCCATCTACTGCCCACCGGTTATCGGGAAGCTTATCACAATAATTTTGGCACGGGAACTAATCAAGAAGAACGCAATCCTTTATTTATTTTTGCCGCTTATATTGCTCACTTAAGAAACAATCATATAGCACTCAAACAGCACCGCTACGGTGATCTGGTTCTCGATGCGGGCAATAATGTCACCTATTTATTTAAGAAACCCGATGGTGTTAGCGATTTAACTGCCCATGATCGCTCTATTTGGTTTTTAATTGATGGTAGTGCCGTCGGTGATCACGATTTTTTGGTGTTAATTAATATGTATCATCTGCCAGTGGATTTTCGCCTTCCCTCCCCAGGCAATAATTATCGTTGGGTAAGAATTATTGACACGGCAGCTTGGGCAGAAACCGATTATAATTGTTGGTCTGTGGAGCAAGGAGCAGTAATTGCCAATCGCTATAAAGTCAATGGTTTTTCGATCGTGGTTTGCGAGGAGATTAACTGAACTACCCACACCGATATCGGGGGTAATTTGGGGACAGATAGGGCAGCCCGCTAATATTGAGATCGAGATCGATCCTATGCCGATTTCTGCTATATTTTTGGCAATAGGGAAATATAGACCCCGGCTGCATCTTATGTTTTGCAACCCGAACTTAGCCCAAAATTGCCGTTAAATGTCTAAAACTAAAAGTAGTGTTATTATCCTAACCATAATTTGTATTATCGCCACGGCGATCGGAGTTTATCTGCTCGGTGGTATCGACTCCCAACAATTACAGATCTGGTTAAAACAAATGGGAATTATAGCCCCCATTTTGTATATTATTCTCTATACGATCGGGACAATTTTAATTCTGCCTTCTACCCCCTTAAACCTCAGTGGTGGGGCCATCTTTGGGGTAGTTATGGGAACCGTTTGGACAACGATCGCCGCTTTGGTGGCCGCTATAGTTGCCTTTGCTTTTACCCGTACTATCGGCCGGGAATATACCGCCAAAAAATTTCAGGGAAAATGGCAAGCGATCGATGCAGAAATGCAGCAAGGCGGCCTATTTTATATGTTTGCTATCCGTCTATTACCGATTATTCCCTACGGTATCGTTAACTTTGTTGCGGGATTAACTTCTATCCGTTTTCGCGATTATTTGATCGGTACTTTATTAGGCACTGTCCCTGGAATTTTACCCTTTGTCATGATGGGTGCGGGTTTAAAATCTTTGGGAAAAGGCGATATATTGCCCCTAATGGTGGCTTTTACCCTCATTGCTCTGTTAGTAGGTGTGGGAACTTGGTATCGTCGTCGTCGGCAATTTCCCTTTCAGTGATCAGCGATAAAATTAAGTTAGATTAGGAATATTCCGACTGAATCCTCATTGCTAAGGAGATAGCGTATCGATGCCTGCCGCAGATTATAAAGATTATTATGCCGTTCTGGGAGTAGGTAAAACTGCCAGCGCTGAAGAAATTAAAAAAGCTTTTCGTAAATTAGCCGTCAAATATCACCCCGATCGCAATCCTAACGATAAAAGCGCCGAAGAACGTTTTAAAGAAATTAGTGAAGCTTACGAAGTCCTCTCCGATAGCGAAAAACGCCAAAAATACGATCAATTTGGACAATATTGGCAACAGTCCGGACGATCGAATTGGCCAGGTGGTAATCCGGGGGTTGACTTCGGTTCCGACGGTTTTGACTTTAGCCAGTACAGCACCTTTGATGATTTTATCAATGAACTGCTCGGTCGCATGGGCCGCTCCGGCGGTACTCGCCCCCGTTCCCATTCCTACGGTACTCCGGGGGGAGGATTTAGCGATTTTAGCAATTTTAACGACTTTGCCGGCTCTCGTACTCCACCGCAATCCGTCACTTCTGGCATCTCCACCGCTAAACTGCGTCTGACTTTTGCGGAAGCTTTACGAGGAGTACAAAAACGGGTTAATTTAGCCGGAGAAATGATCGATATCAAAATCCCCCCAGGAACCAAAACCGGTAATCGTCTCCGGGTACGGGGTAAAGGACTAATCGATCCCTTGAGTAAACAACGGGGAGATCTATTTCTCGATGTGGAATTAGAACCCCATCCTTTCTTTACTTTTGAAGGCGATAATTTAACCTGTGAAGTCCCGATTACCCCCGATGAGGCGGTTTTAGGCACAGCGATCGAAGTTCCTACCCCCGATGGCATGGTGACGGTAAAAGTTCCCGCCGGTATTCGTTCCGGTCAATCCCTGCGCTTACGAGGCAAAGGTTGGATCGATAATAAAGGACAACGCGGCGATCAATTAGTCAAAATTGTCATCGATACTCCCAAAGAATTAACGGCGATCGAACGGGAATTATACGAGAAAATTAAATCTCAGCGTACCACCGATCCCCGTCGTCATCTCAGACAGGTGCAAATTTAGTCCCTAGATCTTAATAGTGAGGTACGAAGCAAAAGGTAGGGTGCGTTAGACGGCCAAAATTGCTGCTTTGAATTGAAGGTAACAATCCGTCGTAACGCACCACCTATCATCAACTAAGTAGTAAAACGTAGGGTGCGTTAGACGGCCAAAATTGCTGCTTTGACTTGAAGGTAACAATCCGTCGTAACGCACCACCTATCATCAACTAAGTAGTAAAAGGTAGGGTGCGTTAGACGGCCAAAATTGCTGCTTTGACTTGAAGGTAACAATCCGTCGTAACGCACTACCTATCATCTGTCTCTGGAGTTTATCCTTGGCTAGAATTTAACCTTACTAGCCAACCAATTAGTGATTAATTTGGGGCTATTTTTCTTCACCCAATAGAGAGCATAAATTCTGAATATAGGCTTAGAAAAACGAGCGATCGCTTTCATAATAAAATTTAAGTGACGACTATGAAACTTTTTATTAATTAAATTTAACGAACCCACATCGTAAAGACAGTCGATGATAATTCTAAAAGTCGTTTCCTCTCTTTGGAATAAACTATCTATTAACAATAGCACTTCCTGAATCCGTTGCTGTTTAAGCTGTTCTTCTTCGGAAACAGCCGAGAGAATCTGCTGCTGCTTAGATAATTTACTATCCGATGGGGTTAACATGATATGGTAAGGAAAAAATTAACTTGTTTTGATTTTATCCCTATTTGCCGATTTTGCAAGACCAAACTCCCCATCTATCCCCATTTTTACGATAACACGGATCTTTCCTCTCCCATGCCGTCTTGACTGTGGTTGCTGTGATTGTGTCATGGACTGTGATTGATTATTGATAAAAGGTTGCTGAATACAATATAATCATAGTATTCATTCAATCATTTCAATCACAGTTTAGACTGATTGCTGTGATTGTGTCATGGACTGTGACTGATCGAGAAAAATAGGGCAGAATAAAATTATGAAAGCCAAAATGAGGACTGAATCATGAATGAGCCCTTAACCACAAGTTTACTTTAGCAGTACAGGAATTTACCACTGAAGCAATCTCTAAAATCCCTATATTATGGGAAAAAATCAAAACCCAATAAATAAGTTAACCCTCATCACCCCGATTTTATCTATGGAACCGATAACAGTGGCGACAATTGTTGCTTTGGTATTTCAGACTACTGTAGAAAAATTTACCGAAGCTGCTCTAGAAAA
>NZ_JACJSW010000079.1:0-8484 GCF_014698375.1 Microcystis flos-aquae FACHB-1344
ATATAAATTGGATAGCCTTTCTAAAATATATCGTAATCGAATAGAAGCGCGGTTTCAACCCGCTTCTATTCACCGATTAGAATCCCCGTCTTTTTAAAGCGGGGAGATGTCAAAAGTAGCTCAACAAATTACTGAACAGGCCCTACTACTTATTCAATCCTGGATTGATGGATAAAGTTGCTTGAGCTTGATTCGAGCCTCCTTTGCGCTAAATCGCCAATCTACCCATGATTGTGGCCAATCGTAAACGTTCCCCAGATGATAAGTGACAAACCACTTGATTATAAACTTCTTGGGCAGTAGTGGGCATGATAAAAAACTGATGACTGAATGCTTCTAGCTTAATATTCTTTACATAACTTGACAAGGAAAGGGCGAGGTAAAGGGGGAAAATAGATCGAGCTTGTCTTCATCTGCCTAACGATCATGTCTATTGTCACCCTTAACCCCTTCCAATCCCATCAAGATTTAGTCATCGATCCGGGTAAAATCACGGGATTACGGGGAAAAATCACCATCCCCGGCGATAAATCCATATCCCATCGCTCCCTGATGTTAGGGGCGATCGCCGAAGGAGAAACTGTTATTCATGGGTTATTATTGGGCGAAGATCCCCGCAGTACCGCTAGTTGTTTTCGTGCCATGGGTGTGGAAATTTCCCAACTCAACAGCGAGAAAGTAATCGTCAAAGGTAGGGGTTTAGGCAATCTTGAGGAACCCTTAGAAATCCTCGACGCGGGCAATTCCGGCACGACGATCCGCTTAATGTTAGGATTATTGGCCGGTCATCGGGACCGTTTTTTTGTCGTTACCGGCGATGCTTCCCTGCGATCGCGTCCCATGTCCAGGGTGGTGAAACCCCTCAAGGAAATGGGGGCGCAAATTTGGGGCAGAAAAGCCCATTCTTTGGCTCCTTTAGCCGTTTCTGGGGAATCTCTGCAACCGATCCACTACTATTCTCCCGTCGCTTCTGCACAGGTAAAATCCTGTCTTCTCCTCGCTGGACTGTTAACCGAGGGGAAAACCACGATCACGGAACCCGCTTTATCTCGCGATCACAGTGAACGGATGCTGCGCGCTTTTGGGGCGAATATTGAGGTGGATGGGGAGACTAATAGCGTCACGGTGACGGGTTATCCCACTTTAACTGGACAAACGGTGATCGTACCGGGAGATATCAGTTCGGCGGCCTTTTGGTTGGTAGCGGGGGCAATCGTGCCTAATTCCGAGTTATTAATCGAAAATGTGGGAATAAACCCGACTAGAACTGGAGTTTTACAGGTTTTACAGGCAATGGGGGCAGATATCACCCTCGAAAATCAACGGGTGGTGACGGGGGAACCAGTGGCGGATCTGCGGGTGAAATCCAGTCAACTACAGGCAACCACGATCGCCGGTGAGATTATACCCCGTCTGATCGATGAAATTCCGATTTTGGCAGTTGCGGCGGTTTTTGCCCAAGGAACGACAATTATCAAGGATGCCGAGGAATTACGGGTGAAGGAAAGCGATCGCCTGACAGGGATGGCCACCCAACTCGATCGCCTAGGGGCAAAAGTAACAGAATTACCCGATGGTTTAGAGATTACCGGCGGTACAGGCCTATTCGGCACGGCAGTGGACAGTTTTACCGATCATCGCATTGCCATGAGTCTAGCGATCGCTGCCCTCAATTCCCGTCAACCCACCACTATCCATCGCGCTGAAGCGGCCGGCATTTCTTACCCCGATTTTTTCAGCACCTTAAAGCAAATTTGTCAAGAGTGAAAATATTAAGTTTTTCTGCGAGTGGGCGAGGAGTAACTGGTACAATTGCGGGATAAATCACAGAGTAGTAGGCCGCCTGTGTGATAATCAAGTTCATCGATCGAGGTAGCGAAAAATAGAAGCGTCCCTAACTCCCATTTCCCTGAAAAATATCTCCCTATCTACCCCACTCCCGTCTTCTATTCCCCACCGATAATGGAAATCATCGCCCAATTAGAGAAAGTTTCCTATATTTATCCCGAATCCTCCAATCTAGTGCTTAAAAATATCTCTTTGGCAATTCATCGAGGAGAATTTTTAGGTATTATCGGGCCCACAGGTGCGGGAAAAACTACTCTCTGTTTAACTCTTAACGGTATTGTCCCCCAATTCTACGGAGGGCGTTTTTTTGGTTATGCAACAGTAGCCGGTTTAGACACTTTAACCCATCCCGTTAGCACCTTGGCCCGCTATGTGGGGGCAGTATTTGAAGATCCCGAAACGCAACTTTTAGCCACTTCGATAGAAAATGAAATCGCTTTTACCCTAGAAAATTTACGGCTACCGCGAGAGGAAATTAAAGCGCGTATTCCCAAAGTTTTAGCGGCAGTCCGGTTAGAGGGAATGGAAAAAAAATCCCCGGGGGAACTATCGGGAGGACAAAAACAACGATTAGCGATCGCCGCCGCTCTCGCAGTTCAGCCCGCTTTGTTAATTCTCGATGAACCCACCTCCCAACTGGATCCGGTGGGAGCCCAAGAAGTTTTCGCCACCATTAAGGAATTAAATCGCCATCTCGGTGTCACTATTGTGATGGTCTCCCACGCGGCCGAGGAAATGGCCGAATATGCCGATCGCCTGGTACTATTAAGGGAAGGTGCGATCGAAGCCATGGGAACCCCGGCAGAGATCTACTCCCAAGTACAGCGTTTACAGGAAAATGCCCTGCGTCCCCCGCAAGTGGCCACTACTTTTGCTTTGATCGATCAAAAAATCGGGGCGATTGAGTCCATTCCTGTCACCCTAGACCGCGGTTTTGCTGGTTTAAACGAGCTTAAATCCTTTTACCATCATAGCACCACAACCCCTCCATTATCGTCGGTTTCTGACCCCTTAAACCCCCTACTGAGGGTTAAAAATCTCTGCCATACCTATCCCGATGGTACTACCGCTTTGCGGGATGTTTCCCTCGATATTGCCGAAGGGGAATATCTGCTGATTATCGGTCAAAATGGCGCAGGAAAAAGCACTTTAGTCAAGCATTTTCTCAATCTTCTCTCGGCAACCACCGGTCAAGTTATGATTGATGGACGTTCGACCAATAGCTTTTCTGTCAGTGATTTAGCCCGATCGATCGGTTATGTGGCCCAAAATCCCGATAATCAGATTTTTAACACCACTGTGGAGAAAGAAGTATCATTTGCCCTGACTAATCTCGGTTATTCTCCAGAAATCGTTACCCAACGCACGGAAGCAAGTCTAGAAGCCATGGGATTGCTAGAATATCGCTCCTATCATCCTCTCTCCTTACCGAAAGGCGATCGAGCGCGGGTAGTGATTGCGGCAATTTTAGCCATGGAACCGCGTCTAGTTGTTTTCGATGAACCCACCACCGGCCAAGATTACCAAGGGGCTAAGGCAATTTTAGAGGTGAGTCGTCAATTACACCAGATGGGCAAAACGGTGGTTGTGATCACCCATCACCTCTATTTAATGCCAGAATACGCCGAAAGAGTAATTATTATGGGTCAAGGAACTATCCTTTTAGATGCCCCAATCCGGCAAGCTTATCATCAAACCGATCTCTTAGCCAAAACCTATCTAACTCCACCCCAAGCAGTTTTATTAGCACAAAAATTAGGACAACTTTCCGGTTATCCCAATTCTCTTCTAACTCCCCAGGAAATTGCCGATTGTTTTCAGAGGATTTAGCCTTGAGGCTATTTAACTGTTTCTAAAATCAACTTCGATCGCTTAATATTATCGGGTACAGGAATCGGATAATCGCCATTAAAACAAGCAGTACAGAAGGTTTTCGGCTCTTCCTTCGTTGCTGTTAACATCCCATCGTGACTGAGATAAGCTAAACTATCCACCCCGATTTGTGCCTGAATTTCCGCCACCGATTTAGTTGCCGCAATTAATTGCTCTTGGTTGTCCGTATCAATGCCATAAAAACAAGGATGAGTCACCGGAGGAGAAGATATTCTCATGTGAACTTCTCTTGCTCCGGCATCCCGTAAAGCTTTAACTAATTTCTGGCTAGTGGTTCCCCGCACGATCGAATCATCAACAATAATAACTCTTTTTCCCTGTAAAACATCCTTTAAAGGATTCAATTTCATCTTAATTCCCGACTCTCTCATGTGTTGGGTTGGTTGAATAAAAGTCCGTCCCACATAACGATTTTTAATCAATCCTTCCGCGTAGGGAATATCAGAAATGCGCGAAAATCCGATCGCAGCCGGAATACCCGAATCGGGAACTCCCATCACCATATCTGCTTCTACCGGCGACTCTTTGGCTAATTGTTCCCCCAAACGTACCCGATAAGTATATAAAGATTCCTCGTGGACAATGCTATCGGGACGGGCAAAATAAATCATCTCGAAAACGCATAATTTTTTCTCCGGTTTCATGGCCCAATCCACCGAAGATAAGCCATCTTCACTAATCCAAACTAATTCCCCCGGCTGCACATCCCGCAGATAATCGGCCCCGATAATATCTAATCCGCAGGTTTCCGAAGCTAAAACATAACGGGGGGGATGACCTTCTTCTTGCAAAACCCCAATTACTAAGGGTCTGACACCATTGGGATCCCGCGCCCCGATAATTCCCGTCGGTGTGCCGATAACAAGGCTGTAAGCCCCGCTACAATAGCTAAAGGCATCGATCGCCGCTTGTATCCAATCCTTGCCACTATCCACTTCCTGGCCGATAGCGACGGCGATCATTTCCGAGTCGGTGGTGCTGCCGAAATCACAACCGCGCTTTTCTAATACATTTCTTAACTCAAAAGTATTGACTAAATTGCCGTTATGTGCTAGGGAAAGTTTACCTAAACGGGTTTCGATCACAGCAGGTTGGGCATTGGCGCGACGGCTAGAACCAGTGGTAGAGTAACGAGTATGACCGACGGCGTGAGTACCCGGCAAGGTTTTAAGGACAGTTTCGTTAAAAACTTGGGAAACTAAGCCCATTTCTTTGTAACAATGCACCGTTTCCCCGTCGTAGGTGGCAATACCTGCCGATTCCTGTCCTCGGTGTTGCAGGGCATAGAGTCCGAAATAGGTCAGTTTTGCTACTTCTTCCTCGGGGGCATAGAGTCCAAAAACTCCACAGGCTTCTTCAGGCTTATCGACGCGGTTCAAGGATAGATATGAGTCGGGATGGCTAGACATGGGAAGGTTGGGGCTGCAGAATACTTTGGTAACAAAATCTTAACCGATCTTAATCTTCTTTTAACGATTTATTGATCAGCTATCAGCCTTTATTTATCGCTATAATTAGCCATCTTATCTAGCTGACGGCCTCAAGATTACAGTCTTCTTTCGATCGCTTTTGACCAAACTTGCTGTATAGTTTCTAGACTAACATTGATCGCCTGTTGTTTATTCCGGTCAAGAATCAAAAGATTATCGCTTTTTTCGCTAACTTTGCCGGTTATTTGCCAATAGTCTCCTAATTGTGTCTTTAGATATTCTTCCCAATCTTGCTGATTTTCGGGGGAAGCGGAGACGATAATGCAACTAGCTAATTCCCCGAATAACACCGCGTCAAAACGGCCCTGATTGTGCCAAGAAAGGTCAATTTCTGCCCCTAATTGGCCACTAATACAGCATTCTGCCAGAGCAATGGCTAAACCTCCCTCCGCGCAATCGTGGGCAGATTTCACCCAACCGGCGCGGATTCCCCGACGACAGGCCGCTTGTACCTTTCTTTCTAATTCAAAATCAATTACCGGCGGTTTTCCCGTCACCAAACCGTGAATAACGGCTAAATATTCGGAAGCGCCGATAGTTGGCAAGGAGAAACCCAAAATATAGATTAAATCCCCCGCTTTTTGCCAACCTTGGCCGCAAATTTGCCCGATATCCGGCACCAATCCCACCATCCCAATCACGGGAGTCGGATAAATAGACTGGGGGCTGCCAGCTGCATCAACGGTTTCGTTGTACAAAGAGACATTACCCCCAGTCACCGGTGTATTCATTTCCCGACAAGCTTCGGCAATCCCCTGACAAGCAGTGGCTAATTGCCAATAACCGATTGAATTCTCTGGACTTCCGAAATTGAGATTATCCGTGACAGCAATGGGGTCGGCCCCAACACAGCTAAGGTTTCTGGCCGCTTCCGCCACGGCCAACTTAGCTCCGTTATAGGGATCAAGATAAACGTATCGCGGATTACAATCTGTAGTCGCCGCTACACCTCGCCGAGAATTGGCGGGATTAGCACCCAGAGGACGCACGCGAATCACGGCTGCATCGGCCCCCCCGGGGAGAATAACGGTGTTATTCTGGACTTGATGATCATATTGACGATAAATCCAGCGTTTTGAGGCAATCGAGGGACTATCAAGCAGTTTTAATAAAATCTCGTTATAGGATTCGGGAATAGGAATCGTGCTATCTTGCCATAATTGAGCTTTTTGGGCGTATTCTGGCGGTTCTGTTAGTAATTCCCGATGATAAATCGGAGTATTATCCGCTAGGGCCGCGGCCGGAATTTCGGCGGCAATTTCCCCTTTAAATAATATACGGACGATCGGTTCGGCAATTACCTGGCCAGCGACCACAGCCTGAAGTCCCCAACGATGGAAAATCTCGATTAATTCGCCTTCTCGTCCCGATGCTGCCACAAATAACATTCTTTCTTGGGATTCCGACAGCAGATATTCGTAGGGAACCATCCCGGTTTCCCGGACGGGTATTTTATCGAGGTCTAATTCAATTCCCACCCCTCCCTTGGCCGCCATCTCGGAGGTAGAACAGGTGATCCCAGCGGCCCCCATATCCTGGGCCGCCACCACCGCGCCGGTCTTAAATGCCTCTAAACAAGCTTCTATCAGGGATTTTTCCAGAAAAGGGTCGCCCACTTGCACCGCGGGCCGGTCATCCATAGATTTATCGGTTAATTCGGCACTGGCAAAACTTGCCCCTCCCATACCGTCGCGGCCGGTGGTAGAACCAACGTATAAAACCGGGTTTCCCAGGCCTTTTGCCCCGGATTTGACGATTTCCTCGGTTTCCATTAGCCCTAAAGCCATGGCATTAACGAGGGGATTGCCATTGTAAGCATTATCAAAGTAGATCTCACCGCCCACCGTGGCAACGCCCACACTATTGCCATAATGACTTATTCCTTCCACGACTCCGGCAAAAATGCGACGATTGCGGGCATCTTCCAAGTTACCAAAACGGAGGGAGTTGAGGATAGCAATGGGACGGGCCCCCATGGTAAAAATATCGCGCAGGATGCCTCCGACTCCGGTAGCGGCACCTTGGAACGGTTCCACCGCAGAAGGATGATTATGGGACTCGATTTTAAAGGCTAATCGCAATCCATCGCCTAAATCCACTACTCCGGCATTTTCCCCCGGACCGACGAGAATTTTTTCGCCGGTGGTGGGGAATTGTTTGAGCAGCGGCCGGGAGTTTTTATAACAGCAGTGTTCCGACCACATCACGCCAAACATCCCTAATTCGGCTTTGTTGGGGTGTCTTCCCAGTCTTTTGACTATTTCTTCGTATTCTTCGGGTTTGATGCCTTCTGAGGCAATTTCTGCGGCAGTGAAGGGGGTAGTCATGGGACAATGCGATCGAGGGACAACATTCATTGTATAACGTCTGATGAGATCGAGTTACAATGCTTAGTAAAAGACAAAAAAGTTAAAAG
The DNA here is from genome assembly GCF_014698375.1 of Microcystis flos-aquae FACHB-1344. Taxonomy (NCBI): domain Bacteria; kingdom Bacillati; phylum Cyanobacteriota; class Cyanophyceae; order Chroococcales; family Microcystaceae; genus Microcystis; species Microcystis flos-aquae. Next base: position 7,648 of record NZ_JACJSW010000079.1, read on the forward strand.
GGTTTGCGCTAGTAAAGTTAAGCTAAAGACATAGTTTTATGATCAGTTGGAACGAAACTATGGCAGTAGAAACAGCTTTATCAATGAAAGCCTTATACGATCAGGATTTTGTTCTCTGGGCTTCAAAAACCGCCGAACTTTTAAAGCTAAAAAAGTTTGATGAGGTGGACTGGGAAAATCTGATCGAGGAAGTGGAGTGCCTGGGGAAAAGTGACAGACGGGCTGTAGAAAGTTTATTAACCCGACTTATCGAACACCTGTTTAAGTTAGCTTATCACAAATCGGAACGGGAGCGAGAACGCAACGTCTGTCACTGGGTAAGAGAAATCGCCGGTTTCCGAACTCAACTAGGAGAGTGGCTAGAAACTACTACTCTCACCAACCACGCGCGGGATTATTTTCAAAAAGCCTACTCGAACGCTCGGAAAACTTTAATACAAGCGAAAGCAGTCACTCGCGACGCGATTCCTGTCGAGCCTCCTTTCTCCCTCGAACAGGTATTAGATGGGGATTGGTTCCCGATTGATATCGATCATTACTTCGACGATTTTCCTTTTACTTAGACCCATGTTATCCTGATAATATTGGCTTTCAAAACTGAAATATGGATGCCCTGATTCAAGAACTGGAAATTAAACTGCGTCAATGGCAACCGGCAACTGTTAAACAGGTGCGACGTTATCTTGTCGAGATTAGACCTCTTGCATAATTTTTTTATGGTATAATGGAGGGTTTTGCTTTTTTCTCAATTCTTAGATTGAAGTGGAAAAAAGAATAAAATGTGATCTTAGGTCAGGAAATCATCTATAATTTTGCTATGTTTATTAGCAAAATTAT
>NZ_JACJSW010000008.1:0-4174 GCF_014698375.1 Microcystis flos-aquae FACHB-1344
GCGTAAGGACTTCCGGAGTTTGTGTCCAGTAGTCCATTAGTATTATATTGCTTTAACTCAGGCTGTGTAAGACTTTTAGCCATAGCTAGTATATTTATACGGGGGAAGTCCAGGAATAATTGTAAATTTTTGTGGCTCTTCGTTACTTGTTATGGTTCGATAGGGGGGCATAAATCGACTAAATCCTTATCTGGCAAGAGACTTAATTGATTAGTTCGCTCTAGATAAAAAACAATTGACAAAAATCGCTAAATGCCTTTCTATATAAGGGTTACATCCCTTATAACCCCCCTCCATTGCATAAGACAAACCGAAGAGCCATTTTTGTCAAGAGGTGAGGTTATACCTGAACTTTCCCCGCTTATTGACTTTTTACATTTTACTGACTATTGACTAAATCTTTATCCTCAGCTTTTTCCCAGATCAAATCAAACTGTTGTTTATTGACGAGAATATCATCTTGAACAAAGGATATAGAGCCGTCTTCTTCATTTCCTTGACTGTTAACAACCATTTTAGTTGTTAATTCGTCACCACAGACCAAGAAATTTGTTGAAGCTAAGGATTGCCAGCCTAAAAAAGGTTCCGAGTTTGATTGTAAATTCTCTACATTTTCTTCGAGGATATAGCGTACATCTATGCCATCGCGCTTTTGTCTTTCCATAATTTCTTTGATTTCACTAGACAATTTATCTAAGATAAAGACTCTTTGGATATTGATTCCCTGCTGAATCAATTTTTTATTGAATTCTTGAAATTTGTATCCTAGCTCGCTATTCCACCAAGAGACTAATTTGCCACTACTCACTGCGAAGATAGAGATAGGCGCGCTCTCTCTTGTTTCAAAAATCTTTGTTAAAATCTCTATGGTTTTTTCAATTCGTGCTTGTCCAGAAATTTTTACTATTCCAGTCCTAGTATATTCGTTAGCAATTTTTTCCACACAAGTTGATTTATTATTAACGAGGTTATCCGTGGCAGAAACACAGGCATTAAACGCTGCTGTTATCGTGTCTTCATTTATGTCTTTTCCTACATAAAAATTACTCCCATCTTGAATTATAACAGTAGCAGTAACAGGGACGTTTATATCATTGTTTATTTTTTCATTTTGTAAACTTACCCAGTAAAGAAAGAAATTACAAGCCTTGTTCTCTAACTGAAGTGCTTTATTCAAGGAATAATTTAGAGCTTGACATAATGCATTAATTGAGCCTTTTTCTACAGCTATTCCTGTAAATTGTTTATTCGTTTTAGGATTCCACAATGTTACTTCAGCTTCAGCTAATTGATATTGTTCGCAATAAAGTCTGAAGTTTTTTACTTCCCAAATCCCGATAGTTAGCACTGGTTCTTTTTCCTTCCCATTCACTAACAAGCCATCTTTTAGTTCATTGATTAACTCAATTTTCTGTTGAGCTTCAAATTCTTTATGAGTTTCTAAATATTGTAAATCTTCTCTTTCATGAGCTATAAAGTGATCGATCTCATTAATCCAAAAATCGATTAGGGGTGTACGGATAGAATCATCTAATATTAACTTAAGATATTGAATGTTATCATTATTCAAAGTTTCAAGGTTAGCTATTTTACTATATAGTTCAATCTTTGTTTTAATTTCTGGATTCTTGTAGGAAATTATTTCTGTCTCTTTTACTTCTTTTAAATAATCTTCGAGATTCTCACTTTCCTTAATTGTATGAAACTCAAGGCGAATATGTTTAAGCAATTTCTCATGCTTTTCTTTGAGTTCATTAATTAGGTCTTGATTTTCGGATTTCTCAGGTGAGTCTATCCAATCGCCAGCGATTTGTTGATAGCTTAACCCTTTCTCGTATATATGCTCTAATAATTGATGATCTTTCGGACAAGATTCTTTGATTAGTTTGTCTAAAACATATCTAATTATCTTCATATTATTAATCAAAGACTCTTCACTAATGATTAATTTATTAAGACTTGATTCTTTCTCTCTCCGTTGAGAGTTTAAGTGTTTTAAAATTTGCTCTAAACAAAATTTTCTCAGGGTAGCAGAAGGGGCTTTTTCTAAAATGTTTCTGTGAGAAGAATCTGAAACTATCTCCCTAATCGCCTGTCCGATTATTTGAGCGGGACTATAATGTTCAACTTGAACTTGCTTTAAGGTTCTAGCGATAAAAGCAAATAAAGAACGGGCTATCGCGTGTTCTCCTCTTAAAATAAATTGAAAATTTCGTTCTATAAATGGAGATGGATAAATAATAGATGATACTGATTTTTGGGGAGTTATAATCGAGTTTATTACCTGAATAAGACGGCGTTCCTTCCCTCTAGTTTCTCCGGTAATATTAAACTTTTTATAAACTTCTCCCATACATTTCTGACAAGCATTTTCACTTGTTTCAAGTTCTTCCGCTATTTGTCGATAATTTTTTTTCTCAATAAGGCGACGAAAAAAAACTTCTCTTTGCTGATCAGTCAATTGATACTTGTCTGCTACAGGGATGAGCGTCTTGTCGTTGAAGATAGTCAGTTTTTCCATTTCTTAACCTTTGTATAAAAAGACTTTCTGTAACTGTTTAGGAAAGAGATGTTTCAGATGCTCCCAACAGATTTGTCTTTGAGCAAAATCGACCCAATTGTAAGTGTTAAACGTGATCGAGCTCTTCTGGTTTCTGTGTGGAAACGAGGTCTATACTGATAGTTTATTTAACCAAATAGTCCTAAAAGTCTTTCCCAGTAAACATTTCACGATTTCATAAGCAAAAATTATCACACAAAGTCGAGAAGCTCCGTGATCGCACTTCTCAGAGTACCATGTTTCCCTCCTGAACGGCTACTTTTGTATTTTGTATAAAATAATACAAAACTTACCAAGCCGTCATGCTTTACTGAGCTTACTGAGTTTGCTGATTTTACTGAGTTTGCATGAGAAAGAACCTGAACCGATCGCTCGCTCATTGAGTGTCCTCACACTCACAGCTTTGTCCTCCTGCTCATTGGGGCAACTTCCCATCGACTCTAGTTAAATAAGCCTTGAAGCGCGGAGGATTTATCAAACCGAACCTGAATCCGCAGTAATTCTACTTTTTTCCATCTTCATGCAAATAATTTCTACTTTTTTCCATCTTCACGCAAATAATTTCTACTTCGATGGGGACTGACATCACCGAGACAACTTTTTACAATAAATCCAGTTCCAGTTTAGGAATTGGCACACCAACCATCAGGAGGTCAATATGAAATCTACATCTCTACCTCAATCTAATGCAAGCTTTGCTCTGAAATTCCTTTGGTTTTGTGCGGGAGCAAACATTAAGGTTTTAGAACGATGCCAAGTCGATCACAATAAATATGCCATGATCGGTTTTACAATTCTGTTGACCTCTGTACTAGCATCTCTCAGTGGAGGTTATGCCCTGTGGACTGTTTTTAATTCCACAAGGATGGCTATCGGCTTTGGTTTCTTTTGGGGATTAATGATTGGCAATCTTGATCGCTTTTTAGTTTCCACCACTCGGAAGGAGGAAAAGTGGACTGCAGAACAAAGTGTCTTTCTCGGAGTTCGGGTATTAGTCGCTATCTCTATCGCTTTTGTTGTGGCTAAACCCTTAGAACTCAAAATTTTTGAAAAACCGATTCGGGCTGAACTGGTTGAACAAAACTCTAAAAGTGCTTCAGAGAACCAGGAGCGTTTAATCCTGAAGTATTCTGAAATTTCTGACTTAGAAAAAGATAATGAAAAATTGCAGAACGAGTTAGATAAGTCGAAACAACAAAGGGATGAAGCTTATCGGGCTGTTATTGGAGAAGCAGAAGGAACTTCTGGCACAAAAAAATTAGGCAAAGGCCCTGTCTATGACGAAAAATGGCAAAAATATCAGCAAAGTCTGACTGAATATGAAAGCACCAAACAAAATTTAGGTACTCAGATTAAAGAGCAGAAGTGTTGAACGGGGAAAAAAGTCGTACAAAATTTGATATTATAGATAAGAAAACAAAGTAAATATACACCAATAAATGTGAATAAGCCATGCTAACAATTTTCCCAAAACTAATGAAAGAGCTTCTCAAGCCACTCCCCAAAAATGACTATCCCGCATTAAGTACATTTACTTTTGTGTCCTGTTGGATAGGTTTTGCACTGGATAAAAGTATCGTCAGCATGAGAGACTTAAGCGCACGCCTGAAAATG
>NZ_JACJSW010000080.1:0-20936 GCF_014698375.1 Microcystis flos-aquae FACHB-1344
AAGAAAACAGAAGAAAAACAGTGGTTAACCGAGGTTTCTTCTATCCCTTTACAGCAGTCTTTGAGAGACTTAGAGACAGCCTATTCTAACTTTTTTGCATCTTGCAAGGGAGAAAGAAAAGGAAAGAAAGTCAAACCTCCTAAATTTAAGAAGCGTAAATCTAAACAATTAGCAAGATTTACCGATAATGGTTTTACCGTTAACCAACACTGCGTTACTTTAGCGAAAATCGGTGATTTAAGAATAGTTTGGAGTCGCCCATTACCTTCTAAACCTTCTAGCGTCACCGTGATCAAAGACGCATCAGATCGATACTTTCTTAGTTTTGTCGTCGAGATTCAGTCCGAAATACTTCCCAATAATGGGGAGTCAGTGGGAATTGATCTAGGGATTGCTACCTTTGCTACCCTCTCAACAGGAGAAAAGATAGACGCACCGAAACCGTTAAAGAAACGATTAAAACGACTAAGAAAAGCACAGAAAAACCTTTCTAGAAAACAGAAAGGAAGTAAACGACGGGAAAAAGCCAGAAAACGAGTAGCTAAAATCCACGCAAAGATTAAAGACACTCGTACTGATTTCTTGCATAAACTATCCACTAGAGTTGTTCGTGAAAATCAAACGATAATTTTAGAGGATTTAAACACATCGGGAATGGTTAAAAATCGCAAGTTGTCCCGTGCTATATCAGATTTAGGATGGCGTTCTTTTCGAGATATGCTATCGGCAAAATCTGACAAATATGGGCGTGATTTTCGGATAATTTCCCGATGGGAGCCAACGTCTCAGAGGTGTTCCTGTTGTGGGAATATCGGCGGTAAGAAAGCGTTGAATATCCGTGAGTGGGAATGTCTTTTTTGTGGGACTTTTCATGATAGGGATGTAAACGCCGCAATTAATATCAAGGTCGCCGGTGGGCAATCGGAGACCTCAAAAAACGGACGCAGAGGAAAGTGTAAGACTTCTGTTAAAGAAGCAGCATCCCGTGAAGCGTCAACCCAACCGAAGATCGTTCAATTAAGTTTGTTTGATCTGCCGGTCATCACCGTCCGGCCCCGGCGGTGAGGATGTCAATCTCAAACAGAGACGGGGTGCTTGGTTTCCTGTAACAGAGCCAGATATTCCTCCTTAAAATACTTTAGGGTACTTAAAATCGGATTGGGGGCGCTTTGGCCAAGACCACAAAGACTGGTTTCTTTGACCATTTGACAGAGATGTTCTAGGTTTTCGAGGTCGTGAATATCGGCCTTTCGAGCGATAATTTTGGCCAATAATTCAAACATTTGTACTGTTCCCGTGCGACAGGGGATACATTTACCACAGGACTCCTCGCGACAGAACTCCATATAGAATTTCGCCACTTCCACCATACTGGTACTATCATCCATGACCACCATCCCCCCAGATCCCATCATCGAACCGAGTTTGGCTAAGGATTCGTAATCTACGGGAGTATCGAGTAAATTAGCGGGAATACAACCCCCAGAGGGGCCGCCGGTTTGTACCGCTTTCACTTGACCATCGGGAACACCACCCCCCATCTCCTCGACAATTTCCCGGAGAGTAATGCCCATCGGCACTTCAATCAGCCCATTATTGCGGATTTTTCCCGTTAAAGCGAAGATTTTTGTGCCTTTACTGCTGGCAGTACCGATATTGGCGTACCAAGCGGCTCCCTCGCGGATAATAGCGGCGATATTAGCGTAGGACTCCACGTTATTAATCAGGGTGGGACAACCATCGAGACCCGATTGGGCCGGATAGGGGGGACGGGTGCGGGGAGTGCCGCGGCCGCCTTCGATGGAATGGATGAGAGCGGTTTCCTCTCCACAGACAAAAGCTCCCGCCCCGATGCGGATATCCACCTTAAAATCGAAAGTGGACTCGAATACTTGGGAACCCATTAAACCGAATTTTTTGGCCTGATTAATCGCTTTTTGCAAACGATCGATCGCCAGAGGATATTCGGCTCTAACATAGATATAACCATGATCCGCCCCCACAGCATAGGCAGCGATCGCCATTCCTTCCAGGACTAAATGGGGGTCACTTTCCAAAACACTACGGTCCATAAACGCCCCGGGGTCGCCTTCATCAGCATTACAGATAACGTATTTTTGTTTACCCGGTTGTTTAGCCACCGTCGCCCATTTTAAACCGGTGGGATAACCCGCACCTCCCCGGCCGCGCAAACCGCTTTTGGTGATTTCCTCCACCACCTGGGCCGGAGTCATCTCGTAGAGGGCCTTGTAGAGAGATTGATAACCCCCGACGGCGATATATTCCTCAATGCGATCGGGATCGATTTTACCGCTATTTTCCCGGACAATTTTGACTTGATGGGAGAAAAAGGGATGTTTTGAGTCCCCTAATTGCACCTCGGTTTTGCCGCCGTTTAAGGCCGCAATAATGCTGGCCGCACTTTCCGGGGTGACTTCTTCGTATAGGAGATCCTGGGGATCCACTTCCACCAACGGACCGCGACCACAAAAACCCATACAACCGACCCCGACCACTTCGACTTTATCCTCTAGGTCTGCTTCTTTGACGGCAGTGGCGAGGTTTTTTTTGATTTGGAGGGAGTTAGCAGCTTGGCAACCGGTGGAAGTGCAACAATGCACCCGGATGCTTTTTTGTCTAGTTTTTTCTTTCTCGGCCACTGCCAATAATTCTTGTAAGTCCATATTCTTCTCAATCCACTAGAGTGAAAAATTACTGGGAGAAACTCTGTAGTTTCGCTAAGACAGTTTCCGAATCTTGTTTAGGGGCCACGACTCCATCGAAGACCACGGCCGGCGCAATCCCACAGGCCCCGATACAACGGGCCGACACTAGGGAAATTTCTCCATCGGCGGTGGTTTCTCCCACTTTGACATCAAAGGTGTTTTCGATGTCTTCGAGGATTTTGCCGCTGCCTTTGACATAACAAGCAGTCCCCATACAGATGATACAGGTGTGTTTTCCCGCCGGTTTCAGGGAAAAGAGATGGTAGAAGGTTGCTACCCCATAGACGCGACTGAGGGGCAGTTTTAGCGCCCGGGCAACGTAGAGGAGAACATCTTCTTCTAGGAATCCAAAGGCTTCTTGGGCTTTGTGCAGGACTTCAATCAGGGCTGATTGATTATATCCTGCCCGCTTCATGGTAATGTCGAGGACTTTGAAGCGTTTATCGCCACTGGGATGCTCTTTTTTCTCCGTTTGACGAGGATTGGCAGTTTGCATAAATCTGAACCAAATAAATTTTAGGGGCGATGACGGGAAAAAGATGGAGAGTTGTCGGTTTTCCTTGGTCATCTCCCTGCTTTTATTCTGACACTGGCTCCGGAGGGCGATCGATAACTTTATCTTTCCTTTAGTTATTGGGGGATAGGGGATTTTTCGGCCTTGTCAAATTGAAAGATGCTCCGAATCAGCCTGGAACTGAAATTACTTTGATAGCAAGGATTGCATTGCATCTTTCCTATAATAGTGTTTAATCAACGAATAGGGCCTTTTATGGCGGGCTTAAGTGGGGAACAAGAGTCGCTCGATTTAGCAGTGGAATATAGCTAGGTAATAGCTGTAGGGCTAATTCATGAATTAGCCCTACAATCAATTATGATGAACCCTGGAAATAGAAAACGGGTTTCTTCGATAAACCCGTTTTCTGCGGGTTTTTTTGCGGGAAGCATCCCCCTCTCCTCGTAGGTTAAAGGGGTAAAGTCATAACAATCTGTTGCCAAAACCGACTTTTCAGAATACAATAGAGAAGAGTAGTCATTCATCACTCAGATTAGTTAAGATGATATTACATGACTAATAATATTGACCATGACCGCTTATTTAAGGAGTTAATCTCCACCTTTTTTGTCGAATTTATTGAGTTATTTTTTCCTCAATTAATCGATTATTTAGATAGGGACTCGATTACTTTTTTAGACAAAGAAGTATTTACCGATGTCACAGAAGGAGAAAGGTATGAAAGCGATTTAGTCGCACAGGTTAAGTTTCGAGGAAAAGAATCTTTTTTTCTGATTCATGTAGAGGCGCAGGAAAGTTCCCGCAAGTGGTTTAACCGGCGAATGTTTACTTATTTTGCTCGCTTTCATGAGAAATTTGTCTTACCGATTTATCCGATTGTAATTTTTTCTTATTCAAAGCCAAAAAGAGCAGCGATTAGTCAATATGTGGTCGATTTTCCCGATTTTAAGGTGTTAGAATTTAACTATCAAGTAGTGCAGTTAAATCGATTAAATTGGCGAGATTTTCTCAATCAGTCGAATCCGGTTGCTTCAGCTTTGATGGCGAAGATGAGCATTGCCGAGAAAGAGCGAGCCAAGGTTAAGGCGGAATGTCTGCGCTTGTTAATTACTTTAAAGTTAAATCCAGCAAAAATGCAATTAATTTCTGGATTTATTGATACTTATCTCAATCTAAATCCGGTCGAAGAGATACAATTTCAACAAGAGATTAGCACATTTAGTCAACCCGTACAGGAGGGAGTTATGCAAATTACTACCAGTTGGATGCGTCAAGGTATTGAACTAGGTATTGAACAAGGTATCGAACTAGGTATTGAACAAGGTATTGAACGCGGTATCGAACAAGGTATCGAACAAGGTATTGAACAAGGTATCGAACAAGGTATCGAACAAGGTATCGAACAAGGTATCGAACAAGGTATTGAACGGGAAAAGACATTGATTCTTCGTCAAATTAAACGCAAGTTAGGGGAGATTAATCCTTCATTGGAAACTAAAATTATGGAGTTAAGTATTGATGATGTAGAAGTATTAGGAGAAGCTTTATTCGATTTCTCTACGGTTGAAGATTTAATCAATTGGTTAAATACTTTAACTGCCTAGCTTTGACGTTAGCGATCGCCTCTTCGCAACAAATGAGAAAACGGGTTTCTTTGAGAAACTATTTAGAAAACCCGTTTTCTTTGAGAAACCCGTTTTCTTGTCCTTCAAGAAACCCATTTTCTGAAAGTATCCCCCTCTCCTCGTAAGTTAAAGGGGTGAGGTCATAACAATCTGTTGCCAAAACCGACTTTTCAGAATACAATAGAGAAGAGTAGTCATTCATCACTCAGATTAGTTAAGATGATATTACATGACTAATAATATTGACCACGATCGCTTATTTAAGGAGTTAATCTCCACCTTTTTTGTCGAATTTATTGAGTTATTTTTTCCTCAATTGATCGATTATTTAGATAGGGACTCGATTACTTTTTTAGACAAAGAAGTATTTACCGATGTCACGGAAGGAGAAAGGTATGAAAGCGATTTAGTCGCACAAGTTAAGTTTCGCGGAAAGGAATCTTTTTTTCTGATTCATGTAGAGGCGCAGGAAAGTTCCCGAAAGTGGTTTAACCGGCGAATGTTTACTTATTTTGCTCGCTTTCATGAGAAATTTGTCTTACCGATTTATCCGATTGTAATTTTTTCTTATTCAAAGCCAAAAAGAGCAGCGATTAGTCAATATGTGGTCGATTTTCCCGATTTTAAGGTGTTAGAATTTAACTATCAAGTAGTGCAGTTAAATCGATTAAATTGGCGAGATTTTCTCAATCAGTCGAATCCGGTTGCTTCAGCTTTGATGGCGAAGATGAACATTGCCGAGAAAGAGCGAGCCAAGGTAAAGGCGGAATGTCTGCGCTTGTTAATTACTTTAAAGTTAAATCCAGCAAAAATGCAATTAATTTCTGGATTTATTGATACTTATCTCAATCTAAATCTGGTCGAAGAGATACAATTTCAAGAAGAGATTAGCACATTTAGTCAACCCGTACAGGAGGGAGTTATGCAAATTACCACCAGTTGGATGCGTCAAGGTATTGAACTAGGTATTGAACAAGGTATCGAACAAGGTATCGAACAAGGTATTGAACAAGGTATCGAACAAGGTATTGAACGGGAAAAGACATTGATTCTTCGTCAACTTAAACGCAAGTTAGGGGAGATTAATCCTTCATTGGAAACTAAAATTATGGAGTTAAGTATTGATGATGTAGAAGCATTAGGAGAAGCTTTATTCGATTTCTCTAACGTTGAAGATTTAATCAATTGGTTAAATACTTTAACTGCCTAGCTTTGACTTTGGTGATCACCTTTTTAACCTTCAGTCTTGAGAAAACGGGTTTCTTCAAGAAACCCGTTTTCTGTGGGGTTTTTAGTGGAAAGAGAAAGGTTAACGCGGAAGGTATCCCGTCGCCATCACCCGCTAAAATTTTCATGGTGAGGAAGTAATTCAGAGATAAGCTTTCCGTATATAATATAGGCAACAAGCAGAAGCTTGGTGAACTATAGATCAGCAACGACTGGCTAAACCTCAATTTACAAGAGCGATCGCCCCCTCACAATAACAATATTTTGAAGGCTTGAATCGGTGACTTGTGCCTTGATGGTTTGACAGTCTTCAACCCTAACCCACACCGGCTAGTTAAACGGTTGTTTAAAAACCGGCTGACTTGGCTGAATAATTAATAGCAAAGCAATTTGTGGGCAATGTCCACCCTACATTACTGTACAAAGTTTTTTTGCAGCTACATGGTGCGACCATCACTTAATGACAGCTATTTATTGAGTGTGATCGCTTATTTTCTCTCAATGTTAACAGTGGTTTTAATTTTGTATTTTGGAGACTAACAATGTCAAGCGAAACTCCTCAATTATATAGTTGGTTAGAGTTACATATGATTGTTTCTAATGACTGGAAAGATGCTAAGGAAATATACAAAACATTGAACCTTAGCCAATATGGTATTTCAGGTAAGTCTGTAATTGGCTCGATTCTCGAAGAATTTCATGATAGCAAAGAAACTATTAAAGATGATTTGACTCAATGGGGGGCTGATAAATTTGTATTAAATAGCTCGCTAAATTCCATCAAAAACTCTTATGAAAAATTGCGAGATCAACCTACATTATGGGATCAAATAAAAAATGGTTCAATAAGCAAAACAAGCTATGTTTCTTCTATAGATGTTGGACGAGGCAATGTCCAAATTTATACGGCTATATATTTATTGGAAAAGTATAATCAGCAATATCCAAATAGCGATCCATTAAATTTAAAACAATACAATAACGATTATACAAAATTAGTTTCTGATCTTATTAATAATGAAAAGTCAACAACAGTATATTTTGCTGGATTAATGGTACAAAATGCCGCACAATGGTATCAAAAAAATGCCTCTAACTGGAATACGCTTACACAAGATCAGAAAGACGCATTAATTGTTTACTTTTATAATGTCGGTGAAAGGGGAATGAATGAAAAAGCTACACAAGCAAAAAACAATGGCGGTTCATATAAACCTGATCCTAATAAAACACCAATTGCGCAAGAATATTTGAAGAATCTTGAAGAATTAAAAAAGACAATTGAATTATATGATTTAACTAATTTTTGCTTCGCCGCAGAAACCCCAATTTTAATGTCAGATGGCACATACAAACCCATCGAACAAATCAAAATTGGTGATGAAGTAATGGCGTTTGATGGACTGGGAGAACTGCAACCGCGCAAAGTCACTCAAACTTTTATTACACCCGATCAAGAAGTTGTTCAATTAGGTAATATTAAAGTTACTTTAGGACATCATTTTCTACAAGCTGATGGCAGTTTTAAGGCTTTAGGTGAAATTGACCATGATGGCTTTTTGGTAGGTATAACGGGTAAATTGATCCCTCATCCTGGTATTAAACCAGTTGCAGGTAAACATACAGTTTATAACTTTACTGTTGAAGATTTACATACATATATAGCAGGAGATTATCGGGTTCATAATGAGTCTCTTTCTCTCTATCAACCCGTTACAACAGGAGGCTTAATTGGGGCTTCAATTGGTAGTCAAATTGGGGCTTATTTTGCTAATGATAAATTTGCTAGTCAGCTTGTAGCACAATCTTTAGGTAAGACGGTAGGGAGTTGGACTGGTGATGCTATTGTTTATGAATTTGACCTATCAGATGATCCTGCATTTCGTAACCGCAGTCAGGAATCATTATCATTAGGCGCAATTTATAGAAGATTGCCAGGTAGTGTTATTTCAACAGGTATTGGTTTAGGAAGTAGTAAATTAGCTAATTCTCTAATTAAGGCTTTTAAAATTGAAGATCCACTAACTCAAATTGCTGTTAGTTCCCTAGTTGTAGGCTCAGTTTCTTATTATGTTACTGCCGAAGTTGCTAAGTCTTACCCGATAACAGCAGTTAAACTTTTTGGTGCGCCCTCTCTAAAGGAAGGTAATATAATTATTGGCGTTGATTCTAGCAAGTTAAGCCTTACTAATTCGTTAGCTAATGTAGCACAATCTGCATTCGGTTCATTCGCAGGTTCTTATCTTTATTCAAAACTGTTCAAATGGAATGTCTTGAGTGAAGATGTTAGTGTCACAGGCGCAAAAATAGGCGCAACAATTGGGGCTTTTGCAGGTTCTTTTATCCCCATTCCTGTTGTTGGTACAGCGATTGGTACGTTAATTGGTAGTGTTTTCGGTGGTTTATTTGGCGATAAAGATTATCCTCGTGCTTTTACCAGCGTAATAATTTCCAACAATCAGTTTATTTTAACTCCTGTTGCTGTTGACGATAAAGGCAATTATGATGTCGCTTATAATATGGGAGTTGCTGCAAGAGATACTTTAACTACGATTGCGGCATCAATTGGCGGGAAGCCACTCTCCATTAGAGAATTTCGTTATGGTCATTTTAAAAAGTCGTATGTTTATCGACCAGGAGATCTGGGTTTAAGTGCCTATAATTATCCTTGGCAGTATTCTTCACCACAAGAAGCAATTACTAATGGAATCTTCCAGCAAGTCAAATCATTACAGATGGAAGGCGGTGATATTTATGTTAAGCGATATTTAATTAATCTTCCTGGCGATGTCAACACACTGGACAAATTAAGCGCTGGTTTTCAAGTCGCCAGAGAATGGGGTGTTTATAAAGATAATCCCTATCTCTATGAGAAGACAATTCAAGAGTTAGATGATAATGCAATTTCTATCGCTGATCAGCAGATTCTGGAATTACAAAAAACACCAAGTCAAGCACAAACTTTAACCAATAAAGACAATAAATATGTCGATTTTGGCTTAACAACTTTACCGTCAAAACTAACAGTATCTATTTCTGGCAACAACTTTATTGTTAATGGAAAAACAGTTACACCAGATCAAGTAGTCAGGTTTGCTGATGGTAGTCGTTTTAAACCTGTTGTTAGAAATGGTGTAGTAACATTAGAAGCTGAACAAGTAGCAAACTGGTTACAAATTAAACCAAAAGCGCAAGCTTTAAATTTAGACACTCCTCAAGCTTCGGATAATTATGTAGGGGCAAATGCGAGTAAAATTGTCAAAGACAATGGCGGAGTTGGCAATGATGTTTTGATTGCTTCCTCGGGAGCAACACTTAATGGTGGTCAAGGGGATGATGTTTATGTTTATAGTCGTGGTAATGGAACAGTTACGATTAATGATGTAGGTGGATTAGATTCTATTGAATTTGATGCTAGTATAAAATCTTCAGATTTATTAGTACAACAAAGTGGCATAAATTTAATTATTGCTCTCAAAAATCCAAGCAAACCTTCAGCAACTATTTCTGAGTTAACTGACAAAATTGTAATTTCTGACTTCTTTAATCAAAAGATTGAAATTCTTAAATTCAATAATAACCAAGAGGTACCCATTGAATCACTACAGCCTTCCTTTTGGATTAATGGCTCATTTCAATTTACTTCCCGTCCCCAAGGTTTAACGGCAGCTTTTTGGCAAGGTAACGCTCAACTAAGAGTTGGAGATTTTAATGGAGATGGGAAGGATGATATTGTAAATTTGCAACCTGATGGGAACAACTGGGTTGCTTTATCTAATGGTAATAATACTTTTCAATTCGTTAGTCGTCCCCAAGGTTTAACAGCAGCTTTTTGGCAAGGTAACGCTCAATTAGGAGTTGGAGATTTTAATGGAGATGGGAAGGATGATATTGTAAATTTGCAACCTGATGGGAACAACTGGGTTGCTTTATCTAATGGTAATAATACCTTTCAATTCGTTAGTCGTCCCCAAGGTTTAACAGCAGCTTTTTGGCAAGGTGCCGCTCAATTAGGAGTTGGAGATTTTAATGGAGATGGGAAGGATGATATTGTAAATTTGCAACCTGATGGCAATAATTGGATTGCTCTATCTAATGGTAATAATACTTTTCAATTCGTTAGTCGTCCTCAAGGTTTAACAGCAGCTTTTTGGAAGTGGAACGCTCAATTAAGAGTTGGAGATTTTAACGGAGATGGGAAGGATGATATTGTTAATTTACAACCTGATGGCAATAACTGGCTTGCCTTGTCTAATGGAAATAATACTTTTCAATTTACCTACCGTCCTCAAGGTTTAACAGGAGGATTTTGGCAAGGTAACTCTCAACTACAAGTTGGAGATTTTAATGGAGATGGGAAGGATGATATTGTTAATTTACAACCGGACGGTAATAACTGGATTGCTCTATCTAATGGGAATAATACTTTTCAATTTACTTACCGTCCTCAAGGTTTAACAGCAGCTTTTTGGCAAGGTGCTGCTCAACTAAGAGTTGGAGATTTCAACAAAGATGGGAAGGATGATATTGCCAATTTACAACCTGATGGTAATAATTGGCTTGCCTTATCTAATGGTAATACATTTCAATTTGTTAGTAAGCCGGAAGGTTTAACAGCAGCTTTTTGGCAAGGTGCCGCTCAACTACAAGTTGGAGATTTTAATGGAGATGGGAAGGATGATATTGTAAATTTACAACCTGATGGTAATAACTGGCTTGCTTCACCTTATAGTGAAACTTTGGGAAATGACCTTTGGAAAGCAAAATATTTTTATACTACTGTTTCTAACACAAAAGACAGAAATAACCTTTATCAATATCGTTTAGGAGACGGAAATACCACCATTTATGATGTCGGTACTTATGGAGGAACAACCCGTGATGGTGGTGTGGATATCCTAGAATTTGGACAAAATATTACCCTTGACTCCCTCAAACTCAAACTAGACAATAATAACCTCATTGTCACCGTTAAAGACACCAATACCATCACCATTCAAGACTGGTTAAAACCCCAAAGTCAAATCGAAGCCTTCCGCCTTTCCGATGGCAAAGAATACACCGTCACCCTTACCCTTGATAGTTCCGTTGCTTTACAACCCCTACTAGGACAGAGCGAATACACTCCTGATACAACCCAATTACCTAGCCAATATAGCTTCAGTCCCTATAAACTGGCAGTAGTTGACCTCACAGGCGACGGAATCCGCCTTATCTCCGCCGCAGATTCCCTTACTCAATACGACATCGATACGGATACTTACCCCGAACAAATGGGATGGGTTGCGCCTACCGATGGTTTCCTTGTTCGAGATGTCAACAAAGACGGTTACATTACCACTCTTAACGAATTTTTCTCCTTAACCGCTCAAAGCAATGTTACCCAATTATCTACTCTCGATAGCAACAAAGATGGGTTAATTAATGCTAGTGATACTCTTTTTGATGAATTGCGTACTTGGACAGATACTAACCTAAATGGACAAGTAGATTTAGGAGAATTAGCCGCACTTTATCGCTACGGAATTAATAACATTTCCGTCACACCCCAAACCAAAGATTATACTGTTGCCGGGAACAAAATCACCGCCTCTGCTTATTTTACCCGTGTTGGTTATGATATTCGTTCCACTGCAAAACTATACGATGTTCAATTTGCCTATGATCCTAATGGTGTCATTCTTGAACAAATGGGTAACGGTGTATCTCGATTTAACTATGAAAACAAACCAGATATTATTTTTGCTGATGATTCCACTCAAAATATTAACCTAACCATCGATCCTAATGATACTTATTCTGCCACAGGTGGCACGGGTAATGACATCTTAATAGTTAAATTAGGTAGCACTAAAGGTGCAGTTCTCAGTGGTGGGGATGGTAACGATAAATTAACGGGTGCAGATGGTAACGATATTCTAGCAGGTGGGGCAGGAAATGATACTATTGATGGCAGTGCAGGAGATGATTTAATTACCATTGATAAAGACGACAATCTTAATAATATTAAAGGGGGAACAGGATTTGATGTCTTAGTCATTGAAGGAGATGGAGATGTTAACCTTATCCTTGACAATCTCGGTGTTGAGGTTGTCAATGGCAATAAAGGCAACAACAATCTTAAGGCAATTGGCTCTCAAAATGTTATCATCTCTGGCGATGCTGGCAATGATACTATTATAGGGGGTACAGGAAGCGATCGCTTAGAAGGCAATACCGGAAATGATGTAATTAATGGTAGTGAAGGAAGCGACATTATTGATGGTGGAGAAAACGATGATATTCTTACAGGAGTTAACCCCCAAAGTACCACCCCCGGAAAAGGTGAAATTGATACTTTTACAGGGGGAACAGGACGAGATAAATTTATTCTTGGTGATAAAACTTGGATCGGTTATGATGATGGGAATACAACCTCTGCTGGCAACAATGATTACGCCTCAATAACTGATTTTAACCCCAACGATGATATTATTCAGCTTAAGGGTTCAAGTAGTAACTATCTGTCAACGGTTTCTGGTACTAATACCAATCTTTATATTAATAAACCTGGAACCGAACCCGATGAATTGATTGCTATTATCCAAAACCGCACAGGCTTAAGTTTAGCTGGTAATTACTTTAGTTATCTTATTCCCAATGCTGCCCCGACTAATTTAACTTTATCTAACAGTAATATCGCCGAAAATCAAGCAATTGGTACTGTTATTGGTAACTTCACTACTACTGACCCTAATACGGGCGACACATTCACTTATAGCTTAGTGTCAGGAACAGGTTCAACCAATAATAGTTTATTTGCCATCCAAAACAATCAACTCAAAACTAATGCCGTATTCGACTATGAAACAAAGAATGATTACAGCATTCGAGTTCGTACCACAGATCAAGATGGGTTATCTTATGAGAAAGCTTTAACTATTAATGTTACTAATATTTATGAACCTCCCACATTAGTTGGAAAATATGATACTCCTGGATCGGCTTTCGGTGTCCAAGTAGTGGACAATGACGCTTATGTTGGTAATTTTGGTTCAGGACTTGAAATTATTGACATTAGTAACCCCACTAACCCTACTCTCAAGAGTAGTTATAATTACAATAATAACTATGTGGGTTACTATGGTATGAGAGTACAAGTAGTAGGAAAATATGCTTATATAGCTGATGGTTATTCAGGGCTTCAAATTATCGACATCACTAATCCAAGCAATCCTATTCTTAAGGGAAGTTACGATACGAGTGGCTTTGCTCAAGGAGTACAAGTAGTCAGCAACTATGCCTATATTGCCGATCAACGTTCAGGACTACAAATCGTCGATATTACCAATCCTACTAAACCAACTTTCAAAGGCAATTATGATACGAGTGGCTGGGCTTATAATTTACAAATAGTGGGCAACTACGCTTATGTTGCTGCTGGTGGTTCAGGATTGCAAATCATCGACATTACTAATCCAGCTAAACCAACCCTTAAGGGTAATTATGATACCAGTGACTCGGTTTTTGATGTACAAGTAGTCGGAAACTACGCTTATATTACTGATAGTGATTCAAAACTGCAAATTATTGACATCACTAATCCTACTAATCCCACTCTTAAGGGCAGTTATGCTATTCCTGAGCATATTTTTGGTTCCAATTTTGCTCAGAGTGTACAAATAGTAGGAAACTATGCTTATGTGACTCTTGTTTTCTCAGGATTGCAAATCATCAACATCAGTAACCCAGCTAACCCTACCCTTGTAGGCAGTTATTTAAAGAGCTTTGTTTTTGATGTGCAAGTAGTCGGTAACTACGCTTATGTGACTGATAATACTACAGGTTTAAATATTATTGACGTGAGTGAGTTTAATAGTCCATTGTCTCCCAGTATTGCTCTTGCGGTTTCTGCTAGTAGTGTTAGTGAAGATGGGACAACTAACTTAGTCTATACCTTCACCCGTAACGGAGTAACAACAAATCCCCTAACCGTCAACTATACAGTCGGAGGGACAGCTACCTTTAATACAGATTACACTCAAACCGGTGCAGCCAGTTATACAGCAACCACAGGGACAGTGAATTTTCTTGCTGGTTCATCGACTGCGACTGTAACCGTTGACCCCACTGCTGATACCACATTTGAAACTGATGAAACCGTCATTCTAACCCTCGCTTCCGGGACAGGTTATACATTAGGTGCGACCACCACAGCTACGGGGACGATTCTCAATGACGATATCAGTGTCACCCCAATCGAAGCTTTCGGTAACACAAAATTAGTCAAAGATGCGACTAATAAACTCTACGCTCAAATTGGCAATAATAACCCCATCGCCATCAAAATTGGTGCAACTCAGATTACCACCGATATCTATCCAGGTTGGCAAACTCTAGCAGCAGAAACCGTCAACGGAGTCAATCAAGTTTTATGGAAATATAACGATGGTAATTATCTCCACTTGTGGAGTTTAGATAATAACTGGAATTGGCAATCTTCCACCGGATGGTGGGGATTAAACTCATCGGAAGCTTTTACTCAAGAAACCAACTTCCAACAAGACTTTAACGGTGATGGAATCATCGGTCAACCTTACACCCCAATCGAAGCTTTCGGTAACACCAAATTAGTCAAAGACACAACTAATAAACTTTACACCCAAATTGGCAATAATAACCCCATCGCCATTACAATTGGGGGGACTCAGATTACCACAAATATCTACCCTGGTTGGCAAACTCTAGCAGCAGAAACCGTCAACGGAGTCAATCAAGTTTTATGGAAATATAACGATGGTAATTATCTCCACTTGTGGAGTTTAGATAATAACTGGAATTGGCAATCTTCAAGCGGATGGTGGGGATTAAATTCCCCGGAAGCTTTTACTCAAGAAACCAACTTCCAACAAGACTTTAACGGGGATAATCTGATTGGTAATCCCTTACCCAATATAGCTAGTAGTCTAGCGGTTTCTGCTAACGTCCCAGAACCTATTATCGGGTCATCAAACGATGATATTCTCACTGGTACTCTGGACAATGATATTCTAGTTGGTGGCTTAGGGAATGATACCCTAACAGGTGGTGCAGGTGGCGATAAATTCACCTTCAACAACCGCAATGAAGGTCTTGACACAATTACTGATTTCCTATCCAGTCAGGGGGATAAAATTACTGTCTCTGCTGCGGGTTTTGGCGGTGGTTTAGCCGCAGAAACTGGGATTACAGCCGAGCAATTTGTGTTAGGAACAACTGCATTAAATGCCAGCAATCGCTTGATTTATAATACAATCACTGGAGGACTATTCTTTGATGGGGACGGGACAGGTACAATAGCAGCTATTCAAATTGCAACTCTTAGTTCTCAACCCACTCTTACCGCATCTGATATACTTGTATTAGTTTAATCTTAATACAGCTTGTAGGGTGCGTTAGACGGCTATCAATTCCGTCAAAAAAACAAAATTAACAAGCCGCCGTAACGCACCAACTCTATTATTAAATCGGGCTGGCTGAATAATGGTAAAACCCTTTTAAAATAAGGCTTTTGACCTGTTAAAATCCGATGTTAGTGCCAGAAAATAGGATTAAGACCTTCAAAAACCTGGCATTATCCTTCTTTTAGTACATAAACTGGTACATAAAAAGAGGGCAAGAAAGCCTGAAACTCCTGAATACTGACTCCTGACTCCTTAACCCCACCAACAAACTTTTTCAGCACACCCTAAATCGGTGCGTTACGCTATCGCGCTTCACACCCTACGGGTAAGCAAACAACTCAAATGAACCCAACAACCGCCAATTATGATGAACCCTGGAAAGAAGCATTAAGCGAATATTTTGAAGCGTTTTTATGCTTCTTTTTTCCTGAAGTTGACCTTGAAAACGGGTTTCTTGAAGAAACCCGTTTTCTGGACTTTAAGACCAAAAAATGTTTTGCTGACAAACTTTATTCAGTTATCAGTGACTAATTGGAAGCAAGTAGCAATCCCTTTGCTATAATAGTCATGGCACATCTGAAAACGAAAGCGACTACTGGGAAGCTGCAACAGCGGGAACAGTGGAAGTGGACGTTAATCAGGGGATTATATGAAAAGGAGTTCGAGAGGGAACAGATAATTAAACTGTTTGAAATCATCGACAATATGATGACTTTATCCACTGAATTACAAGCCAGTTTAGAGAGTAAAATCAAACAATTTGAGGAGGAAAGAACCATGCCTTTAGTCAGTAATATGGAATTGCGAGGAATAAAACGCGGTAAAGAAATTGGTAAGGAAATTGGTAAGGAAATTGGTAAGGAAATTGGAGCGTTACAAAAAAGCCGTGATGACATAAAAACAGTTTTAACTGTGTGTTTTGGACAGATTTCTTCAGAAATTGAAGAGATAATCAGCAAAATCACTAACCCTACTATAGCGTTTCCTAAGCTAGTGAGGTACACCTATTTTTCTTCCCTTTTGCCTTTTGCCTCTTGCCTTTTGCCTAAAACCCATAACTTTTGTACCTCAGCAGACTGAAAAACGCTATATCTTAGAAGAGCTACTAAAATTATCAGTTACCGCTAATTCTCTCGCAGAATTTAAGCAGTCTTTGGCAAGAATCCAATAAGAAAATCTTACCCTAGGGTGCTGCACTGTTCACCCATTCACCTTTAAACCCTCAGCCAAAAAACAATATCGAGAAAACGGTTTTTTTCAAGAACCCCATTCTCTGGACTTGTTAGAGAGAATTTGTAGCCTATTATATAGTTTTTTTTGAGCGCACTAGGATGTAAGCGTGCCAAAAACACTGAGGAGCAGACCGCACTATCAAAAAATGCTATAATTTTAAACAAATTATGTCAATCAATATCAATCATGAAGTCTTTTGCTATTCGCTTAGAAAAAAATTGAACAATTACCGTTCCTCAAGCTATCCAAGATCAACTAACGCATCATTCATTTCCAGAACTGATTGGCTACATTTCATCCACTAGCAATACATTTTGATGAGTTAACTGTTTCCGTTGCCTATCGTTAGTAATAATGTAGGTTGCTGAATGTGCGATCGCTGTTCCCAGTTGGATTGCATCGGGTGTTTTGAGAGTGTATTGGGTACGGAGGGCGATCGCATGATTGGCAATGGATAAATCGATTGGCAACAGGGTAATTTGGCTCGAACGGGTGAAATATGTCCGGTATTGCTCTACCAACTCCTGATTACCCATTCTTGCTGGAAGGGTAAGAATTTCAATAAAAGTGATTATCGAAGTAATAACCTCAACCTGACGAGTAGAGACATCATAAAAAAACTTTTCCATATAAGGGAAAAAAATGGGATGTTGCTCAAAAAAGTAAACAAAAGGAGCCGTATCTAAAAACACAATATTTCCCGTTTGTAGAACTATTCCCATGATGATCGCTCCTGCTGAATATAAGTATCCACATCAATTGATCGCCAGATTTCTTTCCCCAATCCCGCCGCATTCCGGAAATCTAATGGCTTATCTACTAATTCTGTTTTAGACTGTAAAAACTTGGCAAAATCCAAAATTTTATTCGCTCGCTCTTCAGGCATTAATTTCACGATCTCGTAAATTTCGTCGGCTACACTCATAAGTAAATCCTCTCTTTTCTATCTCAAACGAGCGAACAATCTGGCTCTCCCGTACTTGTGGTGATCAGAAAAAATTATCTACAGGCAGAGCATATAGCACCACCAAACTATAATCTGTCCTGTGGAAAATAATGGTATGCTATATGTCAACATTTTATCCCAATAATGTCGGGAAAGCCATAAATTTTAACGCCCCAGCCTGTTTCTCTTTGCTATTCTGATTTCTGGACTTCGTAGGGTGTAGGATGCGTTACACTATCGACGAGCGCACCCTACGAGGAACCCATTCTCTGGACTTGTGAGAGAGAATTTGTACCGTATTATACAGTTTGCCCGATCAATGTTAATTTCTGTTGTGGAAGTCTTGAAAGATTGGGGATTGTTCGCCTAAAACTGTTAGCAGTAAACCTTTGCAGTTAACGTCATGAGTTCTTCTCTTTTGCCGAGCCTTTCTGCCGTTTACGATGCTTTGTTTAATTTCGCTCAATCTGATGGCTTTTGGGCGAATTTGGAAACTGCTTTTGGCACTAATTATGATGTTATCAAAGCGACAGAATTACGACAGCAGTGGCAAAGTCGAAATTTTAGTCAACTTCCTGAGATTGAGGTGGTCAACAGCAGTGTTTTAGGTAGTGCAAATGGCGCTTATGGGATTAGCACTAATAAGATATAGCGTTTTTCAGTCTGCTGAGGTACAAAAGTTATGGGTTTTAGGCAAAAGGCACTCATGCAAGAGGCAAAAGGGAAGAAAAATAGGTGTACCTCACTAGCTTAGGAAACGCTATATGTCTATCTGAAAGCTTTTTGGCTTCTGCTAGTTCAGATGCTTTGGTTGCGGTGGTGTTGGAAGAAATTGGGCATTTTGTGGATGCTCAAATTAATACGGTGGATACGGTGGGGGATGAGGGAGAATATTTCTCGGCATTAGTTTGTGGAGTAGATTTAACAACGCAAGAATTAGACAGAATTACAACTGAAAATGACTTGGCCAATATTACGATCACAGGAAATGATATTCCTGTAGAAAAATCTGCACCAATTATTTTAACCGTTAATACTACCGCCGATCAAAATGATGGGAGTAAAACTAATGGATTGTCGTTACGAGATGCGATTTTAATCGCTAATGCAGACACCATTAATGATTATATTATCGAACTGCAAGGGGGACAAACCTATTTTCTCACTAACATGGTTTTCGGGGATTTGTGGGATAATACAGCCAAAACTGGTGATTGGGATATTTTACCAGGTGGTAAAGTCACGATTAAAAGTTTAGGTACAAGTCAGGCTGTTATTGATGGCAGTGGTTTAGGTAGTGGATATGGTAAGGGTAATCGCATTTTTCATGTCTTAGCTAACAGCAATTTTTCCTTAGATAAAATAACTATTACGAAATCAGCAGTAGGAGGTATTCTTGTTGATCAAAATGCTTTAGCTAATATTAGCAATAGCATAATCACTCAAAATGTTTACGTTTCCATGTCCGGCGATAGTGCATCAACAAGGGGTGGAGGTCTTAGCAATTTCGGTAATACTATTATTCAATCAAGCACGATAAATCAAAACTCAAGTGGATATGGTGGTGGTATTTATAACTAAGGATCACTAACCATAAACGATAGCACCATTAATGAAAATAACTCTACTTATGATGGAGGGGGTATTTATTCTAGCGGAACATTAACAGTAACTAATAGTGTTGTCAACCGTAACAAGACTGGAGTTAATGGAGGTGGCTTTTATAATGATGGTACAGCTAATATTTCTAAAACTGCTTTCAACAATAACAATGATACTGGTATTTATAATACTGGATCATTAACGCTTACTGATGGTGCAATCAATAGCAATCTCAGCGTAGGATTAGAAAATAAGGGAACTACTACCGTTACTGGAACCTCAATTATAGCGTTTTTCAGTCTGCTGAGGTACAAAAGTTATGGGTTTTAGGCAAAAGGCAAGAGGCAAAAGGCAAAAGGGAAGAAAAATAGGTGTACCTCACTAGCTTAGGAAACGCTATAATAGCAATACAGGTAATGGAATTGAAAATAATAATATACTTAACATTAGTCAGGCTACCATCAATCAAAATGGAAAATATGGTTTATATAACTACTCTGGTAGCAGTAATCAGAAATATGCTAATGTTCAGAACACAACGATTGATAGTAATGGTAAGACTGGTATCGTAAATTCTGGAACAATAAATATATCAAAAAGTGTAGTTAGTAGTAACGCAGATGGTGGTCTTTATAATGATTCTGTAAATGCTACTGTTACTGATACAATAATCCGCAATAATATTACTAATGGCTATGGTGGCGGCATAGATAATCGAACGGCAAATCTTACAGTTATTAACAGTTTAATTGACGGTAATAGTGCAATAGAGTATGGTGGTGGTATTTATAATTATAACGACACCTTGCATAATGTAACTATTGTGAATAGCACTATTAGCAATAATAGTGCAAGTTTTGGCGGCGGCATCTTGAATACTGGTTATACTGACAGGGGGACAAGCCAGCTGAAAAGCTTATGTAGCATGGAATACAGACACAGACTCCCAAAAAAGATCAGTCATATATAGTAAATATGACCTACATAACGAAAATGATAAGTGAACTATACCAGAAAGTCTTAGAGAATGAACTGGGGCGAGCCAGATATCTACTGTTGTTAATGATAGTTGGAACCTGGCAAATACTAAAGCAAGCAAAGTTAGAGATATTAGCAGAAGCACTACCAATACCAATCCTGTTTGAGAGTCGGCGAAAAAAACTAAAAAGATTTTTAAAGCTCGAAATTCTGAATATTGAAAAAATCTGGTTTCCGGTCCTAAAAGAGATGTTAAAACAGCCAGAGAGATTCACAATAAAAGGATTAGTATATATTGCCATAGACCGGACGAGTTGGGGAGCAATTAATATCTTGATGGTCAGTTGGATTTATGACAAGAGAGCCATGCCAATATATTGGGAGATATTAGATAAAAAAGGAAGTAGTAATCTCGAAGAACAGCAGCGAGTATTGGGGAAAATATTGACCGTGCTATCAGGTCATAAAATAGTAGTCTTAGGAGATAGAGAATTTTGTTCAGTCAGTCTTGGGAAGTGAAAGAGCTATATCTCTTGCCCTATCTACCTTATAGCTCGCTTGTCCCCCTCTCAGAACAGTCACCCAAAACCCCATTATTCAAAATACTGGTGGCGTTAGTGTTCCTGAACCGTCCAATTTATTGGGTTTAGGATTACTCGGATT
>NZ_JACJSW010000081.1:0-9041 GCF_014698375.1 Microcystis flos-aquae FACHB-1344
AGGTTCAAAAATTTGTCAAGTATCATAAGTAAAATAATCTCGTTTTTGGCTATTATATCAAATTTTAACTCAATTGTCTATCTTTTGGTATTAACCTGTTTGTGCCTTAAGTCTTTCCCTGTATGGATTTCAGATACTTTTGAGCGTAGGCGCTCTCATCGAATTTTATTTTAAGTTAATTATTTGCATAACAATTCCCGAAGAGCCTCTTATTCTTTGTGTGATAATTTTTGCTTATGGAATCGTGAAATGCTTATCGGGCAAGACTTTTAGGGCTATTTTTACGTTCAGCGAAGCTCAGTCGA
The DNA here is from genome assembly GCF_014698375.1 of Microcystis flos-aquae FACHB-1344. NCBI lineage: Bacteria > Bacillati > Cyanobacteriota > Cyanophyceae > Chroococcales > Microcystaceae > Microcystis > Microcystis flos-aquae. Next base: position 306 of record NZ_JACJSW010000081.1, read on the forward strand.
GCGGCGGAAGAAACTATCAGTATAGACCTCGTTTCCACACAGAAACCAGAAGAGCCAAATTTCCAATACTCAGTTTAAATTTAGTACAGCTTAACCAGATTACTTGGAGTAGATAAAATCTCTGAAAAGGGGGTTTTAGTCTCAGCCAAAAATTCAGAAATTGTCTCTCCTTTTCAACAACTATTTGATGTTTTGCCTCCACAGGATATGACATTTTTTCCTTCTTAGCTGAAACTGTCTTGCTTAGTATTAAGCCAGCCCCTTATTTAGTTGTAATCCGTGAAGATTTGCAATTCACTTCTCCTTCCACTGGTAAAGATTTAACATGAGAACCTTGAAACTTTTCCATATTGCTGACTCGCCACATAGACAGAGGAAAAGTAATAGCAAATAAACCAAAAACTCCCACTAAAATCCAGACGATATTGTGCATTTTACGAGAGGAAAGTTTTCTAATTTGAACATCCATTTTGTTACCTCCAGAAGTTTAAGTTAAGGGTAAATAAGGAAAGATAGGATGCCATGACATAGCGGTGGCGGCAATAATGAGGGCGAAAAACCAAAAGAGAATTGTTTTAGCCTTAATCTCGCGATCTTTCCAGAGATAATGGAGTATAGGCCAACTGATTAACCAGCCAATTAATAACATAGTTTCTTTGCCGGTATAACTGCCAATATTACCCCACATTTTGCTAGGATTTTTACTGCCAGGAATCCAAGACCCTAAATTCCAGAGCAGAGTTTCTACGGTTTTTGTCTGGTCTGCATCGGAAAAATGGTGAGAAACCATCATTAAACAACAACCGATTGCGGCGCTAATAATTGCCGCAGCTGCAGGGCCAGAAGTAGCGGGAGAACGTTTGGCTCCTTGGGCTAAACCTTGGGGAAATTGTTGTACAAAAGCCCAGATTTTACCGTACCAAGGGCTATCAACATAGGGTTGTGTCATGAGAGTTGCTCCTATTTTTTAAGAGTTCGTAACTGTGTAAAACCCAAAATTCCCACCGCTAAAAGTCCCATAATGGTGCTAGGTTCGGGTACAGATTCTAGGATAAAAGCGCGGGTTTCCGTTTCTCCCAATTCATTAGTAAAAGTGCCAAAACCAATAATTTGGCCACGCCCATTAATGCCCGTGGCTTGATTTAAAACCCAACCCGTACCATTAATGACTAAATTATTTAAATCAAATAACTGGCCTTCTTGCCAAAGAGTCCCATGGGCAACTTCACTAGCAAGATTAGAAAAGCCAACAATTTGACCAGATTCGTTAATACTTAAAGCATCGCCTCGCGTACCACCAAGACTGCCTAAATTAATCAAATTGCCGTTATCCCAGAGGAATCCACTAGAGGTTAAAGTGGCTCCTGAACCATTAGTCGCTTGACCAATAACTAAGCCATTTTCGTTAAGATCTCGGGCAAAACTTTGGGCGAATCCGTTGGGAATTCCTAGATTAGTCAGGACAAAATTACCATTGGCATCCTGTTCCCAAAAAGCGGCACTGTAGACATTAGTTCCGTCCACTACACCATCGGAGTCTACATAACCAACGATTTCGGTATTGTCATTAATGGCTAAACCAAAATTTTGATCGCCGTCAAGACTAGGTAAGTCGATGCGCGTACCATTTTCCCAGAAAATAGTGTTTCTTCGATTGGTTTCAAAGATATGATAACCAGCAATCTGATTGCTGTTGTTGATGTCGATAAAATAACTTTCCAGGCCACCAAAGTTATAAATGTTGAGGTCGTAACCCCCGGAACCGTTAGGAGTCCACAATAACGCCCGGTCTGTGGGGCCGGCGGTTTCATCTCCCGCACCGACAATCATCCCTGCGTCATTAATGGAACGGGATAAACCACCGCGACCGGGGAGAGTGACGGGGGTGCCGCCATTAACTGGGCCAGTAAGGGGTAAAGCCGTTATCGTACCGTTTTCCCAGATATAGCCACTAGAAGCGGTATTACCGGCAGTGCGGGAACGACCGACGATTTGACCTTGGTTGTTAATGCTGGCTGCCCTCGTATCCGTACCATCGGGGCTGAGTGTACCCAAGTCGGTGATTTTATACATCGAACCCGCTAGGGCAGGAGACACAGTATGTAAGCCGAAAACAGTGGCTAGAACGAGCGAAAGTTGAATTTTAGTCATTTTTGAGGTGAATAAGCAAATAAAGGTTTACAGAGCCTGAATTTTGGCGACACCGAGGCCGCTAACGAGACCACCCATAGCAAAAAACATCATTGCCATCAGAGCAATGCAAGTGGCTGTTAACACCGGTCGGTTAGCTTTGTCTAAAATTGAGTCGCCGTATTTCCAGAGAATCCAAGTGCAGACCACGCCTAGGGGCAAGGTAAACAGGACGCTGAATTCGTGGTATTCCATGAGGACGTATTGACCGAGGGGCGAATTTTCTTTTAACCAAGCGCGCGCGCCGCCAAATTCTAAATCAGCCCGATAGCGCATATAGGCTAAATTACCAGTGGCGATCGCTAAAAAAGCGAGGACGGTAGCCCAGAAGGTGAGGGTTCGCATTTGCCGCAAGAGTTTGCTAGAACCTCTTAACAGGGGAAAAGCGAGGTGGCCTGCGTAAACAATGACGACTAGGGCTAATAAAGAGCCAAAACCGTGAATTGTGCCTAACCATCGCTGCCACGGACTCGGATGCAGGAGATTGACGAAGGGCAGGAATAAAAATAAGCCCGCCGAGAGGATTCCTAGCCCATAAACGCAAACGGTGGCGATATCTAGGGTTTTGGGGAAATCTATTTTTTCGGATTCTGTGGGATCAGATAACATCTGCTTCTCCTTGACGATTTGGAAAGAGTAAATGAGAAATTATCTCAATTAAGTCGAACTTTGATCAAAAAAGTCCAGAGAATACCTGTGTCCAACCATCAAAGGATTTTTAGACTCAAGTTGACGCTCAATAACGTCAAGACTAGAATTTAGACATAGACAAAGCTGGCGCTAAATGATTCTAGTAATCACTTAGCCTCAACTATGCACTGCTAAAGGAGCGACTGGCATCGCTTCTTTGGTTTAATCAGGCTCTAGACTAATTTTCTTGTCAACCATTCAGTCTAGGGCTTTTTTTTAACCAAGTCTAGTATCAACAATATTTTTTAATAGTTGAGAATAATTCTTAACTATTTTGAAGCTAATGCTTAAATCTCTGGCACAATTGATTTTTGATGGTTTAAAAACGCTAAAAATAAGGATTAAGTGGCATAAAATATCCAAATAGACTGTTTAATTGATGACTGTTCCTTCTTAATTCTCCTGGCTACTGGCTGCTGACTCCTAACCAACCAAGATAATTGTTGATTTTTACAAGAGGTCTATTCCTAAAGGTGTCAGACTACGGCTATCGGTCTTCTCCCCACTCCCCCCCGCAACGCTCAGGAAGTGGTCTCCCCACTGCGGTAAACTAAATGAGATGATCCACGGGAGTTATGACTATGACCACTCACTTTATTAGCGCCGAAATCGACCTACAGGAAACCCCGCAACAACTGCAGCAAGAAATTGAAAAAGAATTGGCCAAACGGGGTGAACCCTTGCGTTGGGCAATCACAGAAGTGGATACCGAGAATAATCAAGTCAAAGTCGAAGCGATTGTCACCACTGCCTCGTGAATTCCCGTCCCTATACCGCCGTACTAATTATTCCCACCGGCATCGGGGCAGCGATTGGCGGTTATGCTGGGGATGGCATTCCCGTGGCCAGAGCGATCGCTAAAGTTTGTGATCGCCTAATTACCCATCCCAATGTCCTCAACGGCGCACAACTGTACTGGCCTCTGGACAACACCTATTATGTGGAGGGTTACGCTTTAGATCGTTTTGCCCGGGGGGATTGGGGATTAAGTCCCGTCCATCAAAATCGCATCGGGTTACTATTCGATCGCGCCATTGAATTTGACCTCTTGCAAAGACACCTTCAGGCTGCCGATGCTGTCCGGGCCACCCTAGGCTTAGATCTCACCGATTACGTTATCACCGATGCCCCCTTAAATGTGCAGTTGCGAGAGGCAGCCTCTGGGGCCAGTTGGGGAACAATTGGCAATCCCGACAGCTTGCTGCGGGGAGCAGAAAAACTGATTAACCAGGGCCGGGCGGAAGCGATCGCCATTGTTGCCCGTTTTCCCGACGATCCCGATAGCATTGCCCTGGCTAATTATCGCCATGGTCAGGGGGTGGATCCCCTTGCCGGGGCCGAAGCGGTAATTTCCCATCTGGTAGTCCGACAATTCCAAATACCGGCGGCCCACGCTCCCGCTTTAAGTCCGCTGCCCCTCGATCCGCAACTTTCCCCCAAGGCCGCGGCCGAAGAAATCGGTTATACTTTTTTACCCTGCGTTTTGGTGGGTTTAAGTCGCGCCCCCCAATTGGTCAAGCAGCCCAGTCCCGATGCTATTTGGGGCCGGGAGGTGGACGCGCTGATCGTTCCCGCCAGTGCCTGCGGCTGTTGCACAGTTTTGAGTTTTTGTCAAGAAAAAAGTGTACTGATTGCTGTCGAGGAAAATAGTACAAGAATGAAGGTGGCCCCGGAACCCCTAGGGGTGAAAGCAATTAGGGTACACTCATATACAGAGGCGATCGGTGCGATCGTTTGTCAACGGGCAGGGGTTAGCCTAGCATCTCTTCGCCCTAATTTCAACTCTTTACGCTGTTTATCCGAGAATCCGTGACTAATTCCCCTAATTCCGAATTTGATCCCCTGACACGCACACAAGTCCTCACCATTATGGCGGTAACGGCGATTATCTTGCTGGTAGTCGCCAAAGTTTGGCAATATTTCGGTGCGATCGCTATTCCCGCAATTCGCTTGACTCTCCCGGATTTCCTGTTCGGATTAGCCTTAGCGGGGGCAATTAGTGGAATTAGTGGGCTTCTATATCGTTTTTGGTCTAGTTATCGCCATAGTGCTAACTCTTACTTAGAATTAGTCATTAAACCTTTAGCTTGGCCCGATTTAATTTGGATTGGATTACTGCCGGGGTTAAGTGAAGAATTATTATTTCGCGGGGTGATTTTGCCGGCTTTGGGCTTAAATATCTTTGGTTTAACCGTTTCTAGTCTAATTTTTGGTATCCTCCATTTTAGCGGTTCCCAACAATGGCCCTATGTTATCTGGGCAACTGTTGTCGGTTTTGCCCTCGGTTATACCGTCATCATCACCGGTAATTTATTAATCCCGATCCTCGCTCATATTATCACCAATCTCCTCGCTAGTTTTCTCTGGAAATTACAGCATAGTAATCAGTAATCAGTTATCAGTTATCAGTTATCAGTTATCAGATTTGAGTTTTAAGTGAGCAGTATTAAATAAAAGTTTCCTACTGTCTTTTCACTGATTACTGATTACTGTTTACTGAAAATACTCCCTTCTCCCCAATTCATAATTCATAATTCTCACTTCCCCATCTCCTGTCTCCTGTCTCCTGTCTCCTGTCTCCTATCTCCCGTCTCCCGTCTCCGAGTCTCCTCTAAAAAATATGGAAGTACAATTTCGCGAATTTAATCCTTTTGATGTCTGGTTTTGGCTGGAATTTTCGACGGTTCCCTCGAATATGGAACAGCAATATGTAGAAGAAGTTTTTGCCTCTTGGTTTTATTTGGGTAAATTAGGAGCTTTCAATGCCGAAAACCTACAGGTACAGGAGGTGGGAGTCGATATTAGTTATATGGAATACGATCCAGATATGGCCGAAAATGCCTTTATGTCACCGATGCACAATATGACCGATTTTGAATACTTAGGTACTTGGGGACGTTGTTGGTTTGACCTTGGTACTAGCGATCTTATTGCTTTAGATATTTTAATCAATGCCTTGACCCAATTAAGTAAGGATTTTGTCGATATTAAACGTTTAATTATCGGTGGAGAAAATCAAGATTGGACGGTTAGCGATCGCAGTAATTATCTCTTTAGCGAATAATTAGGGTTTAGTGAAAAAGTTTCTTGGTGGGGTCAGAATTCTCCGAGTCAGGAGTTTATTTTTATTTATTTATTCTCCCCACACCCTACACCCCACACCCCACACCCCACACCCCACACCCCACACCCCACTTCCCCACTTCCCCACTTCCCCACACCCCACTTAAAAACATCTATGCTTAATCTCGTCTCCCTTCCAGAAATTCCCGCCGCTGCTTGGAAACGTCCTCTAGGCAAAGGTTGGGAAAAACCCTACAGCGTCCGCTACGCCAGCAATTTAGATGATGGTCCTTGGCATGGGATGCCTCTGGGAGGATTTGGGGCCGGTTGCATCGGACGTTCCCCCAAAGGTGACTTTAATCTCTGGCATCTGGACGGTGGTGAACACAGTTTTAATAGCCTTGCGGCCTGTCAATTTAGCATTTTTGAACAAACAGAAGACGGAAGCGCCCAAGCCTACGCTATGGCGACGGAAAGCCCGACGGATGGAACTTTATCGCGCTGGTCGTGGTATCCAGCCGAAAAGGGAACATATTCTGCCCTTTATCCCCGCAGTTGGTACGAGTACAAAGATGTTTTTCAGACTCAATTAATTTGCGAACAATTCTCACCGGTTTGGGCGCATAATTATCAAGAAAGTAGTTATCCTATAGCCCTATTTGAATGGACGGTTCATAATCCCACCGATAAACCGATTACTATTAGTATTATGCTGACTTGGCAAAATACAATCGGTTGGTTTACTAACGCGATTAAATCCCCAGTGGTTAAGGTGAGAGATGATGGTAGTCCCGTCTATGAATATCAATCAAAATGGGGGGAAAGTGAGGGTAATTATAATCAATGGATTGTCGATAATTTCCGCGTTGGCTGTCTAATGGGTCGAGATTACGAAAACCCCGGGGAAGGGGATGGACAGATGGCGATTGCTAGTATCACTAATCCGAGTCTAGAGGTATTTTATCTGGGTAAATGGAACCCTGCGGGCGATGGGGGCGAAGTTTGGGACTATTTCGCCATGAATGGCTCTTTACCGGATATTGAGGACGAAACCCCCGCCCAAAAAGGGGAAGAAACGGCCACGGCCATGGCGATTCGTTTTACCATTCGTCCGGGGAAAACTCGCAAAATTCCTTTTATTTTGGCTTGGGATTTACCAGTCACCGAATTTGCCCAAGGAATTAACTATTATCGTCGTTATACGGACTTTTTCGGTCGCAATGGTCAAAATGCTTGGGCGATGGTACGCACGGCTTTAAAACACGGCGATACATGGCGAGAAAATATTATTAACTGGCAACAACCGATCCTAGAACGCACCGATCTGGCCGATTGGTTTAAAATGGCTTTATTTAACGAATTATACCTCCTAACTGACGGCGGCACTCTCTGGACGGCAGCCACCGAACAGGATCCTATCGGTCAATTTGGGGTCTTAGAATGTATTGATTATCGTTGGTATGAAAGTCTTGATGTGCGTCTCTATGGTTCCTTTGGGTTACTGATGTTATGGCCGCGCTTAGAAAAGGCTGTGATGGAAGCTTTTGCCAGGGCAATTCCCAGCAGTGACGATACTCCTCGGATTATCGGTTATAATCAAGCTAGTGCCATTCGTAAGGCTAAAAATGCCACTCCCCACGATTTAGGTGCGCCCAATGAACACCCTTGGCAAAAGAGTAATTACACCAGTTATCAAGATTGTAATCTCTGGAAAGATTTAGGCAGTGATTTTGTTTTATTAGTCTATCGGGATTATTTATTAACGGGTGCTAAAGATGAGGATTTTCTGCGGGAATGTTGGCCGTCAATTGTCCTGACTTTGCAATATTTAAAAACTTTTGACCTTGATAACGATGGCATCCCCGAAAATTCCGGCGCACCAGACCAAACCTTTGATGATTGGCGTTTACAGGGAATTAGTGCCTATTGTGGTGGTTTGTGGATAGCAGCCCTAGAAGCGACGCTTAAAATTGGCGAAATCATTGGAGAAGATACGGCAATTTTTGCCAGTTGGTTGCAGCAATCTCGCGCTATTTATCATCAGACTCTCTGGAATGGAGAATATTATAATTTGGATAGTGGCAGTGGTTCCGATGTGGTGATGACCGACCAATTATGCGGTCAATTTTATGCCCGTTTATTGGCTTTACCAGATGTGGTAGAAAATCAATACACGCAATCAGCTTTAAGTAAGATTTATCAGGCTTGTTTTCTCAAGTTTCATGGGGGAAAATTTGGGGCGGCAAATGGGTTAAAACCCGATGGTACTCCCGAAAATCCCCAGGCAACTCATCCCTTGGAAGTTTGGGTAGGAATTAATTTTGGGTTGGTGGCTTTTTTACTGCAAATGGGAATGGAAAAGCAAGGATGGCAAATTACGGAGGCGGTGGTACAACAAATTTATGAAAATGGCCTACAATTTCGCACCCCGGAAGCAATAACATCGGTGGGAACTTTTCGCGCCTGTCATTATTTACGCGCCATGGCTATCTGGGCTATCTATGGGGTTTTGACGGAATTTCAGGGATAAAACAGGATTATCGCCATCTAACTGGCGATCTGGTTTTACCTAGTAAATCACTGTAATACTAAATCTGGTTATTAAAAACTGATTATTTATTCCCCCTTTTGCATGAGTGCCTCTCCTGATAAGTAGCCTATACTCAACGGATTTAGGATTATACCAATTCTCTAAATACCAACTACAGATAGAGCATCCAGGATATAACCTCGTCCAACAATTGAAGCAATTACCTCTTTGTTCATTTCTTTGAGTCGTTGACCAATTAACAA
>NZ_JACJSW010000082.1:0-18166 GCF_014698375.1 Microcystis flos-aquae FACHB-1344
ATCAGTGGTCCCCCATTAGGAAGACCAGCCAAAAATGTTAGTAAAGAACAAAAGAAACAAGCTACTGATGATGAGAGGATTCGGAATTGTATAGAGGGCAAATTTGGACAAGGGAAAAGAAGATTTAGCTTAGGTAAAGTGATGGCTAAACTTCCTCATACTTCCTTTTCAGCGATTGCTATTACTTTTTTAGTCATGAATCTTTCTAACCTGTTGAGGCAGGTTTTTTGGGCTTTTTTATGTCTGAAATGGAAAAACAGCACTTTTTCTCGGTTAATGATTAGTATAAGTTATAAATTAAAAATTAACCAACAACTAAAGCTTATGCTTGTAGCTAAGTGAAATCATTGATTAAGAGACCTGTACTTTTCAATGACTTTTTCAGCAAACCCTATTTAGACACTAGAGATGCTCAATAAACTCCTCAACTGTAACTTGGGATTGCTTAAGAATTCCATTTAATTCCACATTCATGACTCGTATCCTAATGTTAGCAAAACCACTTCTTCCAATTGGGCAATTATCTAGACACATCAATTTTCTGCTTTCAATTTCAGAACCTCATAATATTTTTTCAATATGTGTAGAATTCTCGCCCAGAATATAAATGACTAAAACTACAGTAATCAGAAAGGCAAAAAGTGCAAGACCAAAAAGGATTATCTGTAAAGGGATTGAAACTCCAACTGTTCTTAGCAAAGTAACCAACAATCCAATAGCTGTAACTGACAAACCTAATAACTGCTTATCACGTTCAAGCCTTGTAGTAAGCCATGCAGCTATCATTGCACTGTAAAAGGCTTTTTCTTTTGCTTCGTAGTCTTCCTTGTCTGAACTCTCCATATCTTTAGGATTCAGGTAGAGGCGATTGAATGATCAATGCCTCGATATTAGCACCCAGGCCTCTCCGGTATCAATAACGGTTTTGATGACTTCTCTTTGCCCGATTGAGTTAGCAACTACCAGAGGGAGTGTGGCTTCGCGCCGCCAATTTACGACTCCGTATATCATACTAAATCTGGTTATTAAAAACTGATTATTTATTCTCCCCTTTGCATGAGTGCCTCTTGCATGAGTGCCTCTCCTCATAACTAGCCTATGCTCAACGGATTTAGTCTCAAGTATAACTCCTAATCCAACTTGAAAAACCGCTCCCTTATCTCCACTTCCCGCCCTCCTATACCTTGATTCTTCAACCTCAGCGATCGCCCACCCCCCTTGATTATAAAGATTTGTTTAGCTTGACCAGAGGTTGATAGTGCATAGGCTAGAATGAATTTCAAATGGATTCAAAATGAATTTAAAATGAATTCAAGATGAGCCAATCTGGTGAACTGTCGTATTTTAATCATGGAGTTGCCATTTTGTGAGTAAGAAATGGTTCGCAGATAACAGTTTGTCGATCGGGCGGACTCCTCTAGTGCGCCTTAATCGAGTCGTTGGCAACAGTCACGCCACGGTTCTGGCCAAGATTGAAGGTCGCAATCCAGCCTATTCAGTCAAATGTCGTATTGGTGCGGCCATGATCTGGGATGCGGAACAACGGGGATTATTGGGGCCGGGCAAAGAACTGGTTGAACCCACCAGTGGCAATACAGGCATTGCCCTAGCCTTTGTAGCCGCCGCTAAGGGGATTCCCCTAACCCTGACCATGCCAGAAACCATGAGCCTGGAGCGGCGCAAACTGTTGCTCGCCTATGGAGCCAATCTGGTGTTAACAGAAGGGACTAAGGGCATGACCGGAGCAGTGGCAAAGGCAGAAGAAATTGCCGCGTCTAATCCCGATCGCTATGTGTTGTTGCAACAGTTCCGCAATGCTGCCAATCCCCGCATCCACGAGGAAACCACCGGCCCTGAAATTTGGCAGGACACAGACGGGGCGATCGATATTCTCGTGTCGGGTGTGGGAACGGGCGGAACCATTACGGGAGTTTCGCGCTATGTCAAAAAGACCCGGGGAAAACCGATTTTATCGGTAGCGGTGGAGCCAGAAGCCAGCCCCATACTATCCCAAGCCCGGGCAGGTCAGCCCTTAAAGTCTGGCCCTCACAAAATTCAGGGCATTGGGGCGGGGTTTGTTCCCGAAGTTCTGGATTTATCCCTCGTGGATGGGATTGAAACCGTTTCCAACGAAGAGGCCATTCTTTATGCCCAACGATTGGCCAAGGAAGAAGGGATTATCTCCGGCATTTCCTGCGGTGCCGCCGCCGCCGTCGCCGCTCGCTTGGCACAACAACCCGAACACCAAGGCAAAACCATTGTCGTGATTTTGCCAGATTCCGGAGAACGGTACTTGAGTTCCATCCTGTTCCAAGGGGTATTTAATGAGCAAGGGTTAGTGGCATGACGAGCGAGCATCCGAGCAGTTCTGGCGCTCTCTCCCAACCCACCTTGTCCTTGGATCTCGATGAAATTATCGCTCAATTGTCCAAACCTCGTGGCGAGTCGTTCCACAGTTGGTCTCAATCACGAAGCCATTTCCCCTTGCCCTCCCGTGAGGCCTTATTTCGGATTGTCGATCGACTGCGCGCCGTTCTTTTTCCCTATCACTTTGGCAATCCCGATTTAGGCGAAACATCCAGCCGCTATTTTATCGGTCATACCCTCAATGAAGTCTTGCAACTGCTGCATCACCAGGTTTGTCGTGAACAGTGGTTGCTGGGGTCGCAGTTGCACTGGTCGTCAGACCAGATTGAGAAGCACGCCCAAGGGACGGTACAAGCCTTTGCCACTCAATTACCCCATCTGAAAGCTCTACTGGAAACGGATATCACGGCGGCCTATCGAGGTGATCCGGCGGCCAGAAATTTAGATGAAGTGTTGTTTTGTTACCCCGGGGTAACGGCAATCACTTATCACCGCATTGCCCATGCCCTGTATCGGTTGGACTCTCCCTTGTTGGCGCGGATTGTTAGTGAAATTGGCCATTCCTTAACGGGGATTGACATTCACCCCGGCGCGTCGATTGGCAATAGTTTCTTTATCGATCATGGGACGGGGGTTGTGATTGGGGCAACCACGGTGATTGGCGATCGCGTGCGTCTTTACCAAGCGGTCACGCTCGGGGCGAAAAGCTTTCCCCGGGACGAATCGGGCGGTTTGATCAAAGGTCAAGCCCGTCATCCGATTATTGAAGATGATGTGGTGATTTACTCAGGTGCAACGATTCTCGGTCGGGTAACTATCGGTCGGGGCGCCACCATCGGTGGAAATGTTTGGTTAACCCGCAGTGTGCCGCCGGGGGGTTTTGTCTCCCAGGCGCAACTACGACAGGAAATGTTTGATGACGGCTCTGGAATTTGAGGGGCTGTCCTGACTGTGAATGTTCGGCCATAACAGTCGCTTTGTTACTTTTTTTTTTGAATTGGAGGATTTAACTCAATGACCTATACCCAAGATCATGAATTGCAACTGGCTTTGGGAGATGCTGCCGCTCGGCAGTTAGCCAATGCCACGAAGACCGTTCCTCAGTTATTGACCATTTCACCCCGGTGGTTCGTTCGCCTCTTGCATTGGCTACCCGTTGAAGCGGGGATTTATCGTCTCAATAAAGTCAGGGATGCCTCCCGGGTTGAGGTGGCCTGCTCTGAACGAGACGAGCGGGAGCTGCCCGAAACCTTTGTGGATTACGAAGAGACCCCCCGGGAGTATTTCTTGAGTGCGGTGAATACGGTACTGGATGTTCACACTCGCGTGTCCGATCTCTACAGCAGTCCCCACGATCAGATCCATGAACAATTGCGCCTGACGATTGAAACCCTGAAGGAACGTCAAGAAAATGAGTTGATCAACAACCATGAGTACGGATTGCTGAACAATATTGTTGATTCCCAGAAAGTACAACCTCGCAATGGTGCGCCCACGCCGGACGATTTGGATGAGTTGCTGGTCAAGGTGTGGAAAGAACCGGCATTTTTCCTCGCCCATCCTAAAGCGATTGCCGCCTTTGGCCGAGAAGCAACCCGACGGGGTGTACCCCCCGCTACGGTGTCATTATTCGGGTCTCAGTTTATTACCTGGCGGGGCGTGCCTTTGATTCCTTCCGATAAGTTGGCCGTGAATGAGCAAGGCAAAACCAATATTTTGTTATTGCGGGTAGGAGAAAGCCGTCAAGGGGTGGTCGGTCTCTATCAGCCCAATTTACCCGGTCAACAGGGAGTTGGTTTGTCGGTGCGATTTATGGGGATTAGTCGCAAGGCGATCGCCTCTTACCTGGTCTCCCTCTACTGTTCGTTGGCAGTGTTGACCGACGATGCGGCGGCCGTACTGGAGAACGTTGATGTTAACCAATACCACATCTACGACTATGACTAACCCCGAACTGATCCCTGAAAAGGTGGGGGGGAATCTACCCTCTGTATCCCCGCCCACGACTGCCCCAACTGAGGTCGAGAATATTTCTCTTAACCCCTTATTTCAACCTGACCTTCTTGAGCATCTCGCCCAGACGATAATTCAAGAACTACAACGGCACGACCTTGGAGCGTCGCGGGCCAAGGGGTTGAGTACAGACCGGGATGATCTGGTGCCATCCACCCCCGCAACTTCCCCGGCTGCTGTGGGCGAACAGCCCACAGTTCCCTTCGCAGTACCCTTAGCCACCCCCTCTTTCTACTTCATTGAAGAGTTAGAAACAAAAATCCCCGACCTTCCGGCGGTAGTGGCCAAACCGGGCCAGCTTGTTCAAGTACCGGGGATCGATCCCCTTTTTGTCCCCCAGGCAAGCGGGCGAAGCGTTCAAAGACCTAGCTTCTTTGATGTTCATACCATCCGCCTGGATTTTCCCATCCTGCAAGAACGGGTGAATGGCAAACCACTGATCTGGTTCGACAATGCCGCAACAACTCAAAAGCCCCAAGCAGTCATCGATCGCCTCGTTCATTTCTACAGCCATGAAAATTCCAATGTGCATCGTGCCGCCCATGAATTAGCGGCTCGCTCCACAGATGCTTACGAAGCGGCCAGAGAAACGGTACGTCGTTTTCTCAATGCCTCATCTGCCAACGAAATCATTTTCGTGCGGGGGACAACGGAAGGCATTAATCTGGTGGCAAAAAGCTGGGGACAACAAACCCTGCAAGCGGGGGATGAGATTGTCCTCACCCATCTAGAACACCATGCCAATATTGTGCCTTGGCAGCAACTAGCCGCCCAAACGGGAGCAAAGTTGCGGGTTGTCCCCGTGGATGACCACGGGCAGATTTTACTGGCAGAGTACCAACAATTACTCAACTCCCGCACAAAACTGGTGGCTTTTTCCCATGTTTCCAATGCCTTGGGAACCATTACTCCCGCCAAACAAATCATTGATTTAGCCCATCGGGTCGGAGCTAAAGTCTTGTTAGATGGCGCTCAATCGGTTTCCCACATTCCGATCGATGTTCAACAATTAGGGTGTGATTGGTTCGTCTTTTCCGGACATAAAGTCTTTGGTCCGACAGGGATCGGGGTACTTTATGGTCAAGAAGACCTGTTGAATGCCACGGTTCCCTGGCAAGGCGGCGGCAACATGATCGTGGATGTGACGTTTGAGCGCACCGTGTATCAGGCGGCTCCCACTCGCTTCGAGGCCGGAACGGGCAATATTGCCGATGCCGTTGGCTTAGGGACGGCCTTGGATTATGTTCAGCAGATTGGTTTGGCCACCATTGCCAATTACGAGCATGAACTTCTAGAGTACGCCACTGCGGGACTAGCAACCATTCCGGGGTTGCGTTTGATTGGGACGGCAGCCGATAAGGCCGGCGTGCTTTCCTTTGTGCTGGAGGGATTTGATGTGGAAGTCATCGGACAGGCCCTGAATCGGGAAGGGATTGCCGTGCGGGCAGGCCATCACTGCGCTCAACCCATTCTGCGACGCTTTGGTCTAGAGGCAACGGTGCGCCCTTCCTTGGCTTTCTACAATACTAAAGCCGAGGTGGATGCGCTGGTGGCTGCGTTGGAACGTTTGCAACACGAATAAACTGACTGGAATAGGTGCGGCAGCTTCTACACCTATTCCAGTTCCCCCTGAACTGCCACCTATTTAAAAAGTATAGGAGGGTGGGGAGCGGGTTTTTCAAGTTGGATTGGGAGTTAATCATCCTATTAAAAACGGATTTGTCTGACTTTACTAGGAAGGCTGCTGAGGATTTTTCCAAATCTTCATCAATAATGCCGGCTAAATTGTGGTAGATAAATACTCCACTACAATCTGGCACTAATAATTTTTGATCATTAATTCTCTACCAGATGCCGCCGCTCCTTGTTTATAATTATTCATGCCATACTGAAGATTCCACTCGATAATATGGGCAAAATCAAAGAGTTTTCTGATCTCTGGACAATCATCGTAGGTAATTAACCATTTAGCCTGACATTGACGCATATTATCGGCAAAACGTTGATGATCGAAGCTGGTATGTAAATTCCCTCTTACGCCGTACAAACGGGATTTTGTGGCACTATAGTAGGGGGGATCGAGAAATATAAAAACTTCTTTTCCCTCTTGAAATAATAATTCTTCGTAATCTTGGTTAGTAATTTTTACCAATGCTAATAACGGCGCAATTTGGGTTAATCTGGCAATTGATGAATCAGTAAATCTACTGGTAAAAGCCGCTTGGGAATAACCCCCGGAATCCACTGTTCCCGAAAAAGTAATCCGATTTAAGATAAAAAAACGCACCGCTTTTTCAAAGTCGGTTAACTTTAAATCTTCCCTTGTCAAATCTTGAAATAATTCTCTTCCGCTATCATATTTCTGTTTAATTTCTGTTATTTTTGCTACCAATGACTCAATATTTTCTTGAGCGCATGCCAGAAACAAAATAAATCATAATTTAAGTCATTAATCCAATAGGTTTTTATTTGTTGTTCAAAGAGTTGCTTAACAGCAAAAAATACAGAACCGCCTCCAAAAAAAGGTTCTCGATATTCCCTAATATTGACAGGAATTTGCGGCAGAATTTGCTTAATTGCCCGGGATTTACCACCCGGATAACGCAAGGGACTTTTAATTGTTGACATTTTATACTAAATCCGTTTATTAAAGACTGATTATCTATTCCCCCTTTCGCCTCTTGCATGAGTGCCTGTCCTGATATGTAGCCTATACTCATAAGAATTCCGTTTAATTCCACATTTAGGACTCGTATCCTAAGGTTAGCAAAACCACTTCTTCCAATTGGGCAATTATTTCGGGACTCAGTTGTCCCAGTGTGCGGATCAAACGAGTTTTATCCAGCACTCTCATCTGAAAACATAGGGCAACAGAATCTTGGCCGAGTCCACCATTACCCTGTTCTATCAGTAAGCATATAGGCAAAGCAGCGCGACGTTGGTTGGTGGTGAGCGGAATAGCAATGATCGTAGTTGAGAACTGGGAAACAAGGTCATTCTGGAAAATGATGACGGGACGAATGCCCGCTTGTTCAGAACCTTGAGTTGGATTGAGGTCGGCTAACCAGACTTCACCCCGTTTCAGAGGATTAGTCATGATTGGTCTTCTTGATGGAGTATTACTGCATAGTCATTCATACCTTCTTCAGCAAAGGCGCGATCTTGATCAGCAAACTCCGCAAACAGATCGGCCAGTTGCATGGGATCGAGGACAGCCTGATGACGCTGACTGCGAAACTTTAAGAAGGCAATAAAATCAGCCACTTGCTCAAGCTGATTATCAGTCAGTCGATCCAAGTCTTGCTTAAGAGCTTCAGCACTTACTGGCATAGGAAGAAAAAACATTCCGACTTCCCCATTATAAGAGATCGTGGCCAACAGCCGTCTTCAACAAACCCCCATGAGTCCCTGAGTGCGTAGCGGGGTAGGGAGGACGTTCAGACGTTTTGAGCGATCGCTTGTTGGAGCAGTTCAGTGATAATTCAATAGGGAAAAATCCCAATGTCGATAATTTCCTATCCCACTTGTTAGACAAGCTAATCTACAAGGTAGTCGGCAAGAAATCGGCTAACATCTTTAATCATGTCAGAAACATCTTGAACTGTAAATTCATCCTGTTTTCCATGGGCAGCACTATTACGAATATCTGCGATCGCTGTTATTCGCTTTTGATTCAATTTGTTATATACACCAGCTTTTGCCAATTCGGAATTCATTTTATCTAACTTCCCATGCGGAATCCCACTTCTATCACATAACTCTCGCAATGCCGTCTCTAACACAACTCCTGCAATCACAGCCGCAGCGGTATAATAACCACTAGAAAAAAGCTCATTTGCTTGTTCAAGCTCAGAATCAAAAACTTCGGCTTGAACCAGTGTTTTAATAGACGAGAGATAACCACCCTCAAAATCTTCTTTTGCTGCCAAAAATACCGCTTTAAATGCCTTAAATATCCCATAAGTTGTATGCCTAGGACTGTTCTCTTCCCACTCAAATTGTTTAAAGTACTGAGAATCTTCACCACAAACTTTAGACAATAAGTTTCTTACTTTTACCTTCCAGCTTAAAAGTAAGTAGCTATCGATGAATTCATTGGTGCCGCCAATTATCTCTGTTCGGAGAACTTTTTTAGAAGATTCCAATTGGGATGCTTGCTCCTCTAGCTCTTCAAATCGCTGCTTAAAAACTTCTTTCAACGTCATAAGTAGGTAGGTGTTAAAAATTATCATATACCACCCTTATCAAGGAGGCAGGGGGGATCAAAGACAAAATCTATCTTCAATTTAATTATAACCACTTACTTAACCTTAAAAGAATTGAATTCCGTCTAACGACCAAGTTAGTCCTCGTACTTCTCCCCCGACTTCTACTTACTCTGTCTAGCTTGACTAACTTTTAGCCAGGCAAAGATTTGTTGTGGAGTCAGTGTCAACTGAACCCCTGCAATTACCTTAAGCTGGTGATCCCCTCGGCAAACTTCTGGCTCTTGTTGGGGAGTAAACATTAAAACAGAATAATCATCTGGATCAAGCATCCATCCTAATTTACTGCCATGTTTTAAACAATGTAGAATGTGGTCAATTACACGGTTTACCTTTTGATCCGGTGAAAGAATTTCGATAGTCCAATCAGGTGCTTCGATAAAGTCGTCCTCTGGTTCACCTGCTTGATTCAGATTAATTCGATTCCATGCAATTACCGCCACATCAGGGACGATCGAACGCCCGCCGAAGGTACATCGCAACTCAGGTAAGGCTGTATAATCAACAGTGTGGCTGTCAACCTCAGCTAAAAGACGTTTTTGCAGGATAGAGTGTCGAGTCTTAGGCATGGGTTTCTGAATTGCGACTCCATGCAAGTATTCCCATGCTGGAGAATCCTCCAAATATGGCAATTTGAGGAAATCTTCAAGGGTGAGACTCTCAGTCAAGGAAGTCGTCATCGGTTCAAGCAAAGGTTTTTTTGTGACTTCATTATAGCGGTAGAGACATATTCATACTAAATCCGCTGAGTATAGGCTACTTATGAGGACAGGCACTCATGCAAGAGGCAAAAGGGGAAATAACAGGGTAAGCGCATCTTAACAATCCTTGACAAAATGAACTTTATGTGAGTTGCTTACCCAGAGGGCGATTCAAGAATATTTGAGTAGAATTTGCCATCTCAATTGTTAAGCAAAAATCGACCAAAAGGGTCGATTTCGTAACTATTCTGATTGACTGGTATCACTTGAAATGCTCACACAGCAAGCGGATCACAAAATTGGCCAATTGTCAATAGCGTTTGAGATGCTCTCATCCTGGAGGAATAAATAATCAGTCTTTAATAACTGGATTTGGTATCATAACTACTCTAAAAGAACCAGTTTAAATTCTCCAGAAAAGTATTGTCAACCGCAGAGATAGATGAAGCTTTTCGCCAAGGAAAGCCATCGGGGTATTTCGCCGCCATCAACGAATTACCATACAAGAAAAATTCTGGCTTTACAGATAGCTCCGTCGCCCCAATTCTATAATTTACTGAGTACAGTCCCGTTGTATCACAATTAGGAAAATCCTGAACTAATATATTGCAGAGAGCCATATCAGGACTCATCAATCCAGGCTCTCTAAATTTTCGATACCAGATTGGCGATAAGAAAACAGCTATTTCTTTTTTCAAACAATAGCAACTGGTATCGACATGGTGATATTGCTCGTTATAAGCAGGCCATTTACCTAAACTTTCACAGTCATCATGAGCAATAAATTGACCCTGCTCATCGACTATGTTTCTCAGGGCATAGGCCCAATCTAATTGGTCTTGCAGTATCGATTCTACTAACGAAGATACATGGAATGGTTCAAACCAGTTATCTTCATCAAGAAAAATCAAGTAATCGCCATTGGCAATATAGCATGATGAGCCATAAATTCGATGACCGTTGTACCTATTTTTTCCAGTCGGATATGGCAAGGACATGATATGCGTTGGCTTAATTAATTGCATCTCGCTCAATATATTTTGGGCTTTCTCTTCTCTCTCCTTGCCATCAATAACGATCAGATGTTCGATATTGTCATAATCTTGGTCTTGTACACTTTGTAAAGCCTTTTTCAACAAAGGGTTGCCAGTGGTTGGAGTAATAACTGAAACTAACATAATCAAATTATATTACTAAAATTTTCACGACGAAATTATGGATTAGTCTTGTAGGATATCTAGTCAGCAGTTTTTTCAATAAGAACCTGATAGCCTTGGTAGAGGAGTTTGATTTTACAGCCTTCTCTCATAAAGATGAAGTAGGAGGGTATTTGTCATCATCGGAAATTTTGGGTCTGAAACCCCGCCGTTCTAGGTTGGCTTTACGTTAGAATTAAAAGGCCAGTCTCGAAAACCAAGTGGACGGCGCAGCACCTTGAAAACTCGGCTTAGGGGGTTCCGACCAGAAAAGCTTGGCCGGGTAAAAAGTCGCGCGCAACAAGTACAAGAAGCTATAGGCGGTCAACGTACCGTGGGACACACGGAATCGGGCTTCTGAAATGGGGCGAAAGTCTGTGGACTCTGTGTAAGACAGTACATGGTTTTTTAACTGTGGTATGCGACGGTGGTGGAAGCAGAAACTTAAATCGTGAGGTTTAGGAATCGCCGCCCTAAAAGTGCGGCGAGGATGTCAACTCTAGACTACCCCGAAAACCAGAGACTTCACCTAACCCGCACCGCTGCCCAATAAAAATAAACTTAACAGGGTGCCGCCATTCCAGAGACTATGAACCAACATCGAGGATAATAAATTTTTCGAGCGGGTGTAAACAAAGCCAAGAACACAACCTAGGACGGTTAAAGGCAGCACTTCTGACAAATTTTGGTGAGCAAGGGCGAAAATCAAACTACTAAGAGCAATCGCAGCCCAGACCGGCAGATAACGAGTCAAAGAAGCTAGTAAAAAGCCGCGAAAGACAATTTCCTCGAAAAAAGGAGCGGCAAGGGAAGCAGTAAAGGCAAAACAGAGTAAAGCGAAGGTATTCTGGGATTCTAGCGCTAAAGTCAGCAGCGGGTTACTGCCCCCTTGTCCTTGCCAAATTAGTTGATTAAGCAAAGAAACGATAATAACGAGGGGTAAAGCGACGAAATAGCCGGCCAATCCCCAGAGAAGCCAAGGACTAAAGAGGTTAAAACGAAACCAATCGCGAGGTAAAGGGCGAAAAGGCTTGATCGCTAGGTATAAAACCGATAAACTGCTCACTGTTAAGGCTAAATAACTAACTACAACGTATATTGCTTTAGCTTCTAGGTTAAATTGTTCGGGATTGAGACTCAAGAAACTCGATAAAATCACGAAAATTACCGGTAAAACAATTTGTCCGACGAAAAAGAAACCGATAATTATTCCCCACCAGAGGGTTTCTCCTCCCCACTTAGTTTGCCAAGCGAGACTATCATCTAAAAAGAGCAGCGATCGCTGTTGACGGAGCAGCCACTGCACTAATAAAAAGATCAACAGCACAACACCGATTAAACCGCCGATAAGAGGCAAAAAAGCCAATAAAATTAGTTTAATTAACGCATTAGCCGCCACTTCACTCTGTTCTTCCTCTAAAGCGAGTAAATCCTCTTGACGATTTTCGAGACTATATAATTTTTCCAGAATGGTATAACGAAACCATCCTTGAAAATTGCGCTCGATTCTCGCTTCCGCATCGGCAGCAATTTGGGGGGGTTCACTGTACAATCCCTCTAACAGCAGCGCATTTTTTAAAACAGCAGGTTTATAATTCTCAAATTCTGATTTTTCCTTGATGTCTTGCCAAATTTGCCTTGCCCAATCCAAGTCACCTTGACTAGCTTGAATGAGACTTAATTTCAGTTCTAAATCCTTTAGGGAATTGATTTCCCGCTCAAGGGATTTTTTTTGTTCGGGATTAACTGCTGATTTTTTTAGTTCGGTGATTGTTTTTTTGGCACTTTTCTGGGCGGATAAATACTGTTCCTCAGCAGTAGTATAAGCATCTTCACCGATCAGGGAAGTTTGAATTAATTTAAGATTAGCAAATTCCTCGCTATTAGGATCAGCATCGCTGCTGAGAGTCGTAGCTTGTAGATTGAGATTGGTTTGATATAGTTGAATATTCGATTGGATTTGAGGCTGATTAACACTAGAAATTAAAGCTGTAACCACTGGAGTTAAAGCAATAATTGTTAAGACAAAAGCGATCGCTTGTTTGAGACTTTGCCAAGGGAGTTTTTTTGAGAAATTATCAAACATGAAAATAGTTAAGTGGGAGTTAGAGGTTAGCTGATGGGGTGATTGGATAGGTATTAGGGTTTTAGGGTGTTGGGGTTTTAGGGTTTTAGGGTTTTAGGGTTTTAGGGTTTTAGGGTGTTGGGGTTTTAGTTGAATTCCCCCATTCCCTAATTATTAAACCTCTTGCATAATTAATTTTTCAGGGTTCAAAAACGGCAAAAATAAGGATTAAATGGCATAAAGTCTGTAAATAGACCATTTAACTGATTATTGCTCCTTCTTAATTCTCCTGACTACTGACTACTGGCTACTGACTCCTAACCCTAACAACAATTTTTGATTTTTACAAGAGGTCTATTAACTAACTACTTGAGAAAAAAGCTTTTCGTATTGATCCAAAGTCTTTTCAAAGGCATAATTTTCCTCTGCGTATTGTCGTCCTTTTTCTCCTAGTATAGTTGCTAAATCTGGGTTTTTATATAGCTTTAAAATGGCTGTAGCTAATGCCTCTGTATCTTCAGGAGTAACCACCAAACCACCACCACTACGCTCGATCGCCCTAGCGGCGGTTCCATCGGCGGGAACAGAAGCAATAATAGCACGACCACTAGCTAATAATACCTGAATTTTGGACGGCATATTAAAGGAAATAACGTTATGTTTTTGCATCACCATACCCACATCGGCGGCTGCTAACATTTCTGGTAATTTTTCCCGGGGTTGAAAGGGTAATAAAAGCACATTACTCGCCCCCTGTTGTTGGCGATACTTTTCTAGGCGATCGAGGGCTTCTTTTTTACCAACAATTACCACTTTAATCTCAGGGATACTAACTAATTTAACTGCAGCATCGATCAGGGTTTCTAGGGGTTGGGTTAGGGCAATATTGCCAGAATATAAAACAACAAATTTGCCCTCAAGATGATTTTCTTGGCGAAAATAATTATTGGTTTTCGGCAGAGGTTTAATAAAGCTGACATCGACCCAATTAGGAATCTCAATAATTTTCTGACTCGGCACATTTTTAGTGAGGAGATTTTTGGTAAAACCATCGGCAATAACTGAGACTTTACTGGCAGTTTTGTAGGCAAATTTTTCGAGACTGCTAAAAACCTTAATCATTTTCTGATTAGTTAATAATCCCACATGAACTGCCGCGTCGGGCAAAATATCCTGTAAATTTAGAATAATCGGTACCCCATATAATTTACTCAATAAAGCGGCGGGAACGCAAACGGGTAATCCGGGGACAGTTAAGAAAATTAGATCGGGTTTTTCACCTTTGAGAGCCTGAAAGAAACTCAAAAAAACAAAGCTCAATTCAAAGAAAATTCGATTTTTTAAACTTCTTTCGGGGCGCGCCCAGACGTAGGAACGTTGAATTTTAACACCATTTCGTTCTTCTTCTAGATAGATTTTTCCTCGGTATTCGGGATCGATTTCACTATTAGGATACCAAGGAAAAGCGGTTAAAACCCTGACTTGATGACCTCTTTTAACCAATCCTTCCGCTAATTCTGTCATCAGGGGAGCGATGCCGATCGGTTCGGGATAATAGTTATAAGAATAGAGCAAAATTCGCATAGGGATGGCAATTTGGTTGGGCGATTCAGTTTCATGATTTTATCAATAGTTACTGGTTTTTTGACAAATCAGATGCGCTTTTGTCAGGGATGACCCTAGAAAGAGGTTTGGCATCAGGTGAGGATTAGCGGTGAGAGATGCGGAAAAAAAGGGAAATTGGCTCATAAATTAATCCTCAAAACCTTATTTTTCCCTTACCCGGTGGCCGATATCACGACGATAATAGATGCCCTGAAAGTGTATCCTTTTCACCGATTGATAGGCAAGTTCGATCGCCTGATTAAAATTAGCTCCCATAGCCGTGACACCCAAGACGCGGCCGCCATCGGTGAAGATATCGCCGTGTTTTAAAACCGTGCCGGCGTGGAAAACGATCGCTCCCGCGGTTTCAGCTGCCTTAATTCCAGTGATTAACTGGCCTTTTTCGTAGTGGTCGGGATAACCAGCAGACGCGGCCACCACACAAACGGCACTACCGGATCGCCATTGTAAAGAGGGGAAATCAGTTAATTTTTGTTGAGCGCAAGCCAGCAGTAGCGGTGCCAGGGGAGTTTCCAGTAGGGGTAAAACCGCTTGGGTTTCGGGATCGCCAAAACGACAGTTAAATTCGAGAACTTTTGGCTCTCCGGCGGGGGAAATCATTAAACCCGCGTAGAGGACTCCCCGATAGTCAATGCCGCGTTTTTGTAGGGTGGCGACGATGGGGGCGAGGATGTCTCGGTTTACCGCTTCGATAATGGCGGCGGTGGCTATGGGGGCGGGGGCATAAACTCCCATACCGCCGGTATTTTTGCCGGTATCGCCTTCACCGATCCGCTTGTGATCTTGGGCAGGTAGCAGGGAACGAAAGCTGATCCCATCGGTGAGGGTGAGGATAGACACTTCTTCTCCCTCTAGGAATTCTTCCACCACGACTTTAGTAAAGCCACTGGTAAAAAGATCATCGATCGCTTCTAGGGCCGTATCTACGGTTTCGGCGACAATTACCCCTTTTCCTGCGGCTAATCCGTCAGCTTTCACCACAATTGGCGCTCCTTGCTCTCGGATATAAGTTTTTGCTAATTCTGCATCGGTAAAGGTTTCCGAGACGGCGGTGATAACTGCTGCTTCGCTCATTAATTCTTTTGCCCAGGATTTGCTCGATTCAATTAAGGCCCCGGTTTGTGTGGGGCCAAAAACGGCAATTTCTTGGCCGAGAAGATGATCGGTAATGCCGAGGGAGAGGGGATATTCTGGCCCGACAACCACCAGATCGACGCAATTTTCTCGGGCAAAGCGGCTAATTTCGGCAAAATCCTCCATTGCTATGGGGATATTTTCACATTGAGGTAAAATTGCCGTTCCCCCATTACCTGGAATACAGAACACTTGTTCTACTTCGGGCGATTGCAGCAGTTTCCAAGCCAAGGCGTGTTCTCGACCACCACTGCCGATAACGATAATTTTCACGGATAAACGCAGCCTAAATGACGATGGTTTAATTATCCCCTAGCTCCGGGTCAGCATTGGCTAGAAGTTGAGATTACTTAACTTTTTAATCGATTTGACGGATTCAGGAGGCAGGCTTCCGCCGTGAGATCAGCCGAACACAGGCAGCAGATTATTTCTATTTATTCTCCCCATCTCCCCACTTCCCCACTTCCCCCCTTCCCCCCTTCCCCTCTCATAGACAGTCTTAACAAGTAATTTAGATAGCGAACAGCTGATCACTGGATTTGACGGAGACAGGACAAATCAGCTTGACCGAAATGAATACTAAAAGCTACTTGCAGATTTTCTAGGGATTTAACCAACCAAGGCACTTGATCGCGAGAATAACTCTCGTAGTGGTTAAATAGAATCGAAAAACGTTTATCTAAGTGGGGTTTTGCCTTGGGACAGATCAAAATCAACTTGAGCAATAACCCCACAGTCCGAGTTACCCCCATATTGGTGATCATATCCATAAAAATGTAATGATCGGGTTTTTGGCCGCTTTCCACCACCAGATAATTTAACAGTTGGCTAGAAGTACGCAGCATGAGAAATTCACTCGGTTTTTGTTGATCGCAGTGGGGTAGAGTATTTTGCAGGATATCGTCGAGTTTTTTGTTAAATTGCCCCTTGCAGTAGTCTAAGGAGGTAATCAGATAATCGTAGAGGTCATTTTTAAAATCTTTATAGGTAGGGGTATAAACTGTATTCGCCAGAAAATTTTGCGAAAGAGCCTTATGAGTATAATTTCCTGCTACCGTCCCCAGATAATACTTGAGGGTGCGATTTAGTTCCTTGTCATTGAGCAGGGTGGGATTTTCTACCGGTTGAATGATTCTCCCCGCTTCTTCCCTGATTTTTGGGCTATGAGCAACCTGTGCCAAACGTACCTGATAGGTGACATAACGAGAGAGATTTACCTCGAAACGGCTCTCGGTTTTCACCTTAATACGTCTAACGGTTTGTCGCTGTTCTCGGTGACTTTCATCACCGAGTAAATAGTAATCATAGAGATAGGGATAACGACTAATCAGGGTTCCCAGGGAAGCGGCGGTTTTTTCGCTGTATTTGCCGCTAATAATTCTCGCCAGACGCTGCAGCCTAACGTAGTCATCCGAGAGGGTAAAATTTTTGACCAGATGGCCCAAATTATTGGGGATGCTGTAATGTCCAGGAGGTGGGGAGGGCAAATTTTCCAGTAGCGATACCAATTCGGGAATTGCTGGCTGATGGGCGGGCTGCGTTTGCCATCGATTCACTAAAATATGACAGCAGCGGTTAAAGACATGATAAAAACGAATTTCGGCATCCTTAGCCTTGACAAGACGCTCTAGGGCTAAATAAATAGGAGCTTCTCGATAGCCGCCACCTTCGATAAACAGACGACAAAAATCCTCGATTAATTGCTCGGGGGAATCGGTCCTGGCGCGGTCGAGCCAATAATCGTATAGTAGCTGTTCTTCGTCTCTTGTTTGTCTTTGTCCAGTGTTTAGACTAGCCATGGTTATTTGATTCAGCCCTCCTAAATCAGTAAGCGGATGGATTTTAGGGCTATGACCATAAAGGGGTCAATTGTGATTAGATAGTAGATGCTCCCTTCTGAGGATGCCCCTATTTTGGGTCATTGTACTGATCGAGTCGATCCCTTTTAGCTTGGCAAGTTTGGGAAAATTCCCCTTGGCTTACCCGGCCAAGCTTGCGGACTATGCCCAGATTACTAAAAATTTAGGCAGCGTACCCTGCTAATTAAGTTAGCGAAAGGAAACCCCGATTGTATGTGATCTAAGTCACATTTAAACCTAAATCCATCTTCTAGATAATTCGGAATTTACCTAAAATGTCGGATGAATGCCCCCGCTACATTTTTCGACAAGATACTCACCTTTGCTCCCGATGAAATCCGACCAGAATATCAACCGCGGAGCATCGGTTTAATTCTACCATCTGTAGGTAAACTGTGTTATAATTAATTTAAACAATGGTCGTGGATTGTTAGATGCTAGTCGTAGAAGCAAAGCTAAAAAACGGAACCCCAGAGCAATATCACCAGCTTGATGAAGCTATCAAAACTTCTCAGTTTGTGCGTAAATCTTGTGTTCGTTATTGGATAGAAAATAAAGGAACAACCCGCAATGATCTCCAAAAACTTTGTGCGGTACTAGCTAATAATAAAGAGACCCCTTGGGTTAATAAATTAAACTCTCAAGCTCGTCAATCGGCTGCTGATAGAGCCTGGCAATCAATTACTAGGTTTTACCAGAATTGTCATGCTAAGATACTTGGGAAAAAGGGTTTTCCTCGGTTCAAAAAGCCTAGCCGTTCCGTTGAGTATAAACTAACGGGCTACAAACTATCTGATCATCGACGTAAAATCAGATTTACCGATGGCTTTAAAGCAGGAGAATTTGATTTATGGTGTAGTCAAAAGACCTTAGTTTATTATTCAGAACAACAGATTAAACGGGTAAGAGTTGTTAGACGTGCTGACGGTTATTATTGCCA
>NZ_JACJSW010000083.1:0-11946 GCF_014698375.1 Microcystis flos-aquae FACHB-1344
TTGGAATGATGAACTATGACTAGGAACCTAGTTAAGAGTGGATTAGAGATGAAGATTGATTGAATAAACCAATCATAGTTAAGACCGTTGGAAAAGAGGGTTCGTAGGCGCACGGATTTCCCATTGTGAATATAGTATCCTGTCAAGTCGCCTTTGTCAAGAGAAATTTTGACAACATCCAGACAAACGTTATTGTAGGGGTAATTCATCAATTACCCCTACACCCATTACCTAGTCCAGTAACCCACCACCATCGACAGTGGTTGATGTAATCATCTGATGGACTGTGATTAGGGAGCTAGTTAAGAGTGGATTAGAGATGAAGATTGATTGAATGAACCAATCATAGTTAAGACCGTTGGAAAAGAGGGTCTGTAGGCGCACGGATTTTCCATTATGAATATAGTATAATGTCAAGTCGCCTTTGTCAAGAGAAAATTTAACAACATCCAGACAAACGTTATTGTAGGGGTAATTCATGAATTACCCCTACACCTATTACCTAGTCCAGTAACGCACCACCATCGACAGTGGTTGATGTAATCATCTGATGGACTGTGATTAGGGAGCTAGTTAAGAGTGGATTAGAGATGAAGATTGATTGAATAAACCAATCATAGTTAAGACCGTTGGAAAAGAGGGTCTGTAGGCGCACGGATTTTCCATTATGAATATAGTATAATGTCAAGTCGCCTTTGTCAAGAGAAAATTTGACAACATCCAGATTTAGTAAAACGTAGTTAGACGGCCAAAATTTCCGCTTTAACTTCAAGCTAACAATCCGTCGTAACGCACCACCATCGACTGTGGTTGATGTAATCATCTGATGGACTGTGATTAGGAACCTAGTTAAGAGTGGATTAGAGATGAAGATTGATTGAATGAAAGAATCCTAGTCAATCACATAATCACATCAATCATAGTTAAGACCGTTGGAAAAGAGGGTTCGTAGGCGCAGGGATTTTCCATTATGTATATATTATCATGTCAAGTCGCCTTTGTCAAGAGAAAATTTGACAAAATCCAGATTTAGTAAAATGTAGTTAGACGGCAAAAATTTCTGCTTTGACTTGAAGCTAACAATCCGTCGTAACGCACCACCATCGACTGTGGTTGAATTAATCACTACTCACTGATTACTGATTACTGATCACTGATCACTGATAATAACCCTTGACCACCAAAACGGACAACATCGGTACAAAATAACCCCGTTTCCTCCTGCACAGTTTCTATAGCTTTAACTGCCGCCTCCGGACTAAGATGAAAAGTATTTAAACTAATCCCCTTTACCTTCACCTCCCCGAAACTTCCCCCGGCGCTGGCAGTCATTTCGTAGAGTTTAATCACTTCTGTTAGGGGAGGGATGAGAATATCGGGTAAATCATTGATATGAATTTGTCCAGCGCGATGGACGAGAATTAACCCCGTTGGTTGACTGCCACGCATTAAGGGCAAGGTAGCAGTGGATCCAGGGTGTAATAGGGAGCCTTGACCCTCAATAAACAGAATATCGTTATTTTCTGCTGATTCTAACACCAAAGCCTCGATCGCACCAGCAGCATAATCGACGCGCACTGCATCCAAGGGTACACCCTTCCCAGCGATCATAATTCCCCCCTGTCCAGTGGCTAAAAATTGCGATTTTAGCCCTTTTTCTTGGGCAACTCGGTGTAATTCGATGCTAGTGGACATTTTGCCCACACTCATATCCGTGCCTACGGTTAAAATACGCTGACAGGTTAAATTTTTCGCCCGCGCTTGCCCAATTTTTAAGTCTTGGGGTTCCAGACGGATATCCCAAATCCATTGATCTGGTTTAAGCTGAGGAAAAAGGGGTTTTAGGGGTGTATGGAGACCATTAACGAGGGATAACCCTGCATTTACCCCCTCTTTGATTTCTTCTAGCCAATGGGGGGGTAAAATGCCTCCTGAGGGTGCGATGCCAATTAACAGGGTATCGGGATGAGAGGTTAAAGCCTCCTTAACACTAGCAACAATCGGCAAGGGGCGATCGATTCCGGCCACTTCTTTTAAGGCGCTGCCGGCGCTTTCTGCGTCAATAATCGCCACTACCTGCGCTTTCCCGTAACGCAGATAACTTAATCCGGTTTTGCCGCGAGTTCCTTTGATTCCTTCATGGAGAAGAATCGCTACTTTCTTGTCAGGAGTCAAATAATTAGTCATCTTTTATCCGTAAACTAACACCCAAACCGGGTGAATTATTTGGTTGTAAACGTCCCTTTTCTAAGCTTAATCCCGTGAAGGGATCATCGCGTAAATTTAAATGACTATCTAGGTCGAGATAGTTGACAAGCGGGCCAAGATGTGCTATGGCAGTATTGGCTAAACTGCTATCAGAGTAACATCCGAACATAATTTGCAGTCGGCAAGCTTGGGCAATATGAATCATTCTTTGCACTTCGGCTAATCCACCGGCTTTCATTAGTTTAATATTAATGCCGTGGACTCGATCGGCCAGTTTCGGGATATCTTGACTAGAAAAACAGCTTTCATCGACGAAGATAGGTAGGGGCGATTTTTGGTATAAATCAATTAAATCTCGTTCTTGTCCCGCGGATAAGGGTTGTTCCACATAAATAACGCCTTTTTCCTCTAACCATTGGCACATTTTCACCGCATCGCTAAATTGCCAACCACCATTAGCATCGACAGTTAGGGGCAAATGGGGGACAATTTCTTTAATAGCTAGAATTATGGCTCGATCGGCTTCTATACCGTCCGGTGAGCCTAATTTGACTTTTAATAAGCTAAAATCGCCGATTTCTAGCCAATCTAACAGCCTTTTCTGCACATTTTCTGGAGAATTTAAACCGATAGTAACAGAAACTGGCGGAATCAAAGAGCGATCGAGTCCAAAAATTTGCCAGAGAGGTAAATTAGCTTTTTTGCCTAACCAGTCGTGCAGTGCCGTATCAATAGCGGCACGAGTAGCCGAAGATATCTGATTTTGCCATAAAATTTTCTCAATTTCTTGGCGTTGACAGGGGTGAAAAGATTGTAAAATAGGAGCGATCGAGTTTAATTCTTGCAGGATTTTATCGGGTTTTTTCTCCTCGCTGGTAATATCAAAAGGGGATGCCTCTCCCCACCCTTCGATATTTTCCTCGCTAATTTTCAGCCAGATATTAGTATTTTCGCTGGTAGTGCCGCGACTAATCCTTAAAGGTACTCGTTTATGAATAGTAAAAGTTTGCCAGTTTAGCAGCATAATTCACCTCGGGATGATCGGGGAATAGGAACAGA
This sequence comes from Microcystis flos-aquae FACHB-1344, assembly GCF_014698375.1. Classification (NCBI taxonomy): domain Bacteria; kingdom Bacillati; phylum Cyanobacteriota; class Cyanophyceae; order Chroococcales; family Microcystaceae; genus Microcystis; species Microcystis flos-aquae. Next base: position 3,268 of record NZ_JACJSW010000083.1, read on the forward strand.
AAAATTATCTACACTTACCCAAATCCTTACTTCTGTCCACTCTCCCCGCAATCATACAACTTCCGGCGGTGTTTTTCGTCAAAGACAAAATATGATAGGCTAACCGAAGGTGTAAGCAAGACGGCTGCGGGTTAGGAAATTGGGATGAAAGAGGAGTGAGTTAACCAAAATCAATGATTAAGAAAAAGATTTCTTACTGGGTAAATGGAGGTATTGCCCTCATTGATCGCTATCTGATCAGCCAACTACTACCACCATTTTTATTTAGTGTTGGTTTATTTGCCTCTTTGGGAGTAGCGATCGGCAATCTTTCCGATTTAGCTAATCAGGTAGTTGATGCCAATCTACCCCTCGCTTCGGCCCTAGAAATTCTCCTGTTAAAAGTGCCAGAATTTGTCACTTATTCCCTGCCAGTTTCTCTTTTGCTGGCCACTTTAATCACCTACGGTCGTTTAAGTAGTGATAGTGAAACCGTTGCCCTGCAAAGCTGTGGAGTCACTCTTTATCGTCTTTTTATACCCACTTTCTGCCTGAGTTTAATAGTTACAGTTATGACATTTTTATTAAATGAATATGTGGTTCCCAATGCTAATTATCGAGCCACAGAAATTTTAGTTCAGAAAATTAATAAAGAAGCAAGTTTTTGGAAAAATAAAGATTTTTATTATCCCGATTATGAAATAAAAACCCTAGAAAATGGTACGATTAATCGCAATTTAATAAGTTTATTTTATGCTGAACAATTCGACGGTGAAAAGATGAAAACCGTCACCGTTATCCGTTGGCTAAAACAAGAATTAAATCAAATTATTATCGCCGATTCGGCCCGTTGGAATGCCGTCGATAACGTCTGGGACTTTTTTAACGGCATTATCTATGAATTAACCCCCCCTAACGCCTCCTATAGCCAAGTTATCCCCTTTAAAGCCGAAAAAATCGCTTTATCTCGCTCCGCTTTCGATTTTGCTCGTCAAAGCCGCGATCCCTACGAGATGAACATACCACAGGCGATCGAATATGTGCAACTGCTCAAACTCAGTGGCGATGATAAGAGAGTCAGGTTTTTTCAAGTGCGAATCCAGCAAAAAATCGCCTTTCCCTTTGTCTGTATCGTCTTTGCTACCATAGGTTGTGCCTTGGGTTCTCTACCGCAAAGAATCGGTCGGGGAACCAGTTTCGGTCTCAGTGTCGCCATTGTTTTCCTCTATTATCTTTTAAACTTCTTAGTCGGCAGCTTGGGACTAACCGCCACCCTCTCCCCCTTCTTAGCTGCCTGGCTGCCTAACTTTTTCGGTTTTGGGTTAGGTCTGTGGTTATTATGGCGACTTAACGGTTAGACTTTTTTGAAAATTTTCGTCAAGATAGGAGACGTAGAGTTATAGCAGGCCCCTTAGTCTATGTTTCCCTTCTTCTTTAACACTTGTGGCAGCACTTCCCGCCAAGAATGTCAAGAGCGTAAATTAACATTCCTCAAATGGATGCGCGATGACCTCGAAACCCGTCTAGCGGGATTAAATGCCGCTATCGAAACTATCGAGCGTCAAATCAGTCGGGAAGGTCAATAAACCCTGAAAATAGGCGAGTTTTCCCCTCGCCTTCTCCCCACAATTAGCTAAGAGAGATAACTTGACAGTTGTATTCGCCAAGAGGGATAATAGAAGTTTGTGTGAACTTTAGCTAGACTAAAATACCTTGGCTAACGTTATTGTGATCGGCGCTCAGTGGGGCGACGAAGGAAAAGGAAAAATCACGGATCTGCTGAGTCGATCGGCGGATGTGGTGGTGCGTTCTCAAGGTGGCGTAAATGCGGGTCATACCGTCGTCGTCGATGATCAAACGTTCAAACTCCATCTAATTCCCTCTGGGATTCTCTACCCAGATACGGAATGTATAATCGGCTCAGGAACAGTCATAGATCCCTCGGTGTTACTCAAAGAGATGGCGCAATTACACGCCCTCAATGTCACCACCGACAATCTCTATATCTCGCAAACGGCTCATGTCACTATGCCCTATCATCGGCTGCTCGATCAAGCATCCGAGGAAAAACGGGGTAAATATAAAATCGGCACCACGGGAAGGGGTATCGGCCCCACCTATGCCGACAAATCCGAGCGCATCGGCATTCGAGTCATCGACTTGATGAATACCGAGAATCTGCGGCAAAAACTAGAATGGACGATCAATTATAAAAACGTCATTTTAGAAAAGTTATATAACTTACCGCCTTTAGATGCGAAGACGGTGATCGAGGAATATCTAGAATATGCCGAGATACTGCGTCCCCATGTGGTCGATAGTTCCTTAAAAATCTACGAAGCAATCCGCAAGCGTAAGAATATTCTTTTTGAAGGGGCCCAAGGCACCCTACTCGACCTCGATCACGGAACCTATCCCTACGTTACCTCCTCCAATCCGATCGCCGGCGGCGCTTGTGTGGGCTCTGGCATCGGTCCGACGGTAATCGATCGAGTGATCGGTGTGGCCAAAGCTTACACCACTAGGGTAGGTGAAGGTCCATTTCCCACGGAATTAGAGGGGGAGATCGAGCAGTTATTGTGCGATCGCGGGGCGGAATTCGGGACCACCACCGGCCGTCGTCGTCGTTGCGGTTGGTTTGATGCGGTTATCGGTCGTTACGCGGTGCGAATCAATGGTTTAGACTGTCTAGCGATCACCAAGTTAGATGTTCTCGATACCCTAGAGGAAATCAAAGTCTGTGTCGCCTACCAATTGGACGGCCAAACCTGTCGCCATTTACCCAGCAGTGCCGGGGAATTCGCCCGTTGTCAACCGATTTACCGAACGATGCCGGGGTGGCAACAACCCACCAGTGATTGTCGGAGTCTGGAAGACCTGCCCAAACAGGCCCTCGATTATCTAAAATTCCTAGGGGCGATCATGGAAGTACCGATCGCTATTATCTCCCTGGGAGCTAGTCGCGACCAAACTATCATCGTTGAAGACCCCATTCACGGGCCAAAACGCGCTCTTTTGGACGAAAATGGCTCACCTTGGGATAATCACGAATTTTAAATCATTGCTAAAGAGGATTAGTCAACTATGCAAGTTAGCGTTGAATGTCAAAAAAGACCCGAAAATATTAACCCCAGGGCCCTACGTCGTCAGGGTTTGATCCCGGCGGTTCTCTACGGCCACAGCGGCACGGAATCGGTTTCCCTCGTGGTGGGAGAAAAAGCGGCCTTAACCCTGCTCAAAAAGGCCTCGGTAAATAATACCTTGGTGGATGTGAATGTTCCCGAAATGCCCTGGACGGGAAAAGCTTTGATCCAAGAGGTACAATCTCATCCTTGGAAAAGAAATCTCTATCACCTCAGTTTCTTCTCGGTGTCTGCCCACGGTAAGCTCGATATCGTTGTTCCGATTAAAGCCATGGGAGAAGCGATCGGAACCAAACAGGGTGGTTTAATCGAACAGTTCGTCAACGAAGTTAATGTCTCCTGTATTGCCGATAATATCCCGGAAGTGATCGAATTTGATGTTTCGGGCATCGGTGTGGGGCAATCCCTGCTCGTGGGTGATTTGAAAATGCCAGAAGGGGTGACTTTAAAAGATGATCCCCATACCACCGTTTTTGCCATTGTTGCCGCTAAACGGTAAATTCAGTGTCAGGGGTTTTGGGGTGATCAGACAGCTTCCCCCTCCCCAACCCCCACTCTGCCATAACTGCTACTGCATACTTTGTGCTTTTTGTCAAAAAAACTTTTTCTTGGCAATAAAACTACACAAAAAAAAGATCATCGTTGTGGGTGAAATTGACTAATTTACCTGTCTTAATTAGGATCACCCTGTAGGTGTGGCGAGGGTTTCAAGCATTGCTGTCCAAAAAAGCACAGGGTAAGCCACTATGAAATTCTATCAAATCGCTGTTACCACTGCAATATCGTTGTTAAATAAAAATCTTTCTCAATTAATTCTTAAGAATTTGTAAATATTGCTAAATGTTAATTTAAATATTCTCAAGTTTTTGGAGTCAATAAATAATTTTTGCTTATCTTTGGCGCATATTGGGTTAGAAGTCGGGAGTTAGGAGACTCCGAGACAGGAGACTCCGAGACAGGAGACAGGATTCAGGAGTCAGGAGACAGGAGGCAGGAGACTCCGAGACAGGAGGCAGGAGACTCCGAGACAGGAGATTATTTTTTTTATTCTCCCCACTACCCCACTACCCCACTACCCCACTACCCCACTACCCCACTACCCCACTTCCCCACTTCCCCACACTCCACACCCCACACCCAACACCCCACACCCCACTTCCCCACTGCCCTCTCCGGTACTCCGGTGCGCCCCTCTCCCTGCTCCCATCTACTGAGGGGTTAGATCACAAAAACGCTTAAATAGCTCCTCGCGGGCGGATTCGATTAATAAACGGCTAGATTCGCTGGGGGATAAGGATAACAATCCTTCAATCACGGGATTAAAAGAATCATCTAACTGTCCAAAGCGCACTTGTAGTAAATTTTCGATCATCCCCCTGCGCGCCTCTTGACGACCTTCTTGACGACCTTCTTGACGACCTTCTTGACGACCTTCTTGACGACCTTCTTGACGACCTGCTTGAAGACCTTCTTCAAGAGCTTCTTCTCTAGCTTGTCGTCTCACTCCTTCTTTCCATTCCAGATAAGTTTGCGATAACGTCATAAACACCTCTCGATCCTCTTCTTCTAAAATATTTTGTATTTCCACGCTCACCCGCCAACTAAGTAATAGTTCTATGACATTTTGACGGTAGTTGTTCCCTATTGGTAATTCTAGCAACTCTCGCACGGCTTGATTCTGAGTTTTGCCCTTACCCAATAACCTTAACCAGAGGGTGTGAAAATTAACAGGAAGTTGATTGATCACAATAATAGCCGTGCGCTGTAAAGGAGGCAAGAAATAGACCCCTTCGGGCCAATTCCGGTCTAAGGCCGCCCCAAAACCGTTTAATATAGTCTCACTAACCAGAGGAGCAAGAATCCATAAACGGGGCAAATTTTCCTCATTGTAGGGGCTATTTTCTCGTTTGGCTTGTCGCTGTAGTTCAGCAAAAACGGCGGTTAATTTCGAGAGACAATTACGCACATCGGCACGAGTGGGAGAATTACGATAGGGTTCTAGGAGAGCGCTATTTAGGGCAATTTGACCTAATAATCCTAGATTATCGACAGTTATCTGCCGATCTGGATGAGGCGAAAAAAATAGATCAATTTGTCGGGTTTCGTCGGTAATTTCTTTGCTAATTTCTACCCGGCCTAGGGGCGATAATAATTCTTCCAGATAGTTTTTAGCAAATTGGTCATGAGGTTTCATCGATCGAGGCGAAGAAAAAAATGGTAAGATTAGTTAAAGAAAATGATACAAATATACATTGATTAGACAAAAAAAGCTATAAGTAAAAGAAAAGTTTATCTTCCTCAGCACCATGACGAGAAAAGAACGGCCCCACTCGTGGTTCTCAAGAAAACCCTTGACCTGGCAACAATCGCGGACTATGTGGCGCGATTTATGGTTAGAAGCGTCCCTCGATTTTCCCTATCTAGCTTTGATTGTCAGTTCTTGTGCGATCGCTACCTTTGGCTTAGTTGCCAATAGTGCAGCCGTGATTATTGGGGCGATGATTATTGCCCCTTTGATGTTGCCGATTCGTAGTCTGGCTTTTGGTGGTTTAATTGGCAGTTGGCGATTAATTCGTAAGTCGGCCTTGGCGATTTTAGTCGGTACGATCATCGCTTTAGCGATAGCTTGGTTGCTAGGATTATTGATCGGAATTTCCGAATTTGGTAGTGAAATTCAGGCCCGTTCTCAACCGAATCTTTTAGATTTAGGAGTAGCAATTACGGCGGGGGCAATCAGTGGTTATGCCAAAATAGAACCGAAAATTTCAGGTACTTTAGCGGGAACAGCGATCGCCGTGGCTTTAATGCCGCCAGTTTGTACGATTGGTTTAGGATTATCCCAAGGGAATTGGGTCCTAAGTTTGGGGGCAACTCTGTTATATATTACCAATTTATTAGGCATTGCTCTCTCCTGTTTGTTGGTCTTTTTGCTGGCAGGTTATTCTAATTTTCATCGGGCGCGTAACGCTCTAATTTTGACTTCTATCCTGACAGCAGTTTTGCTAATTCCGTTAGGAATAAGTTTTGCAACTCTGGCCAATCAAGCTCGCTTAGAAAGGTTGCTCAAAAAAGCTTTATTACAACGAACGATTACCTTTCAACGGGCAGAATTATTGGAATCTTCGATTAATTGGCTCAAGCAACCTCCCCGGGTGAGATTAGTAGTAAGAACTGCGGAAAGTATTACCCCCAGACAGGTGGAATTGTTGGAAGAATTCATTACTAAGGAAATGGGGCGACCTTTTCAATTAAATGTCTTGGTTTCTAAGGTTAATGAAGTCACTGCCCCAGAATAAAGTCGAGAAAATTAGCTCAAGTAATGACAAACAAGGATTAATTCGTTATCTTAATGTTTGATATTTAATCTATAGGTAGGGTTCAGGTGAGTGGCGGCAATCGACCAGAAAGCACGGCTTATGTGCGGATAATTAAGCAATCTTGGCAAACGGGGAAATTAGAGGGAGAAGTGCGGACGGAACAATATCAATGGCGTTTTCAATGGCATTTTCTTCAAGGCAAGTTATTAGTACAACCTTCCCTAGGTAGGGCTTTGATTTTTGAACCCTTGAATCGGTTTTTAGAACGCTACGATTATCAATTAGAACCGGGAGGAGATTATGAATTTACAGTGCGCTCAAAATTTTAAATATGGGGGATTGAATTACAGCTTTTCTCCTAAGGATGAAGTTTAACTTAATTTGGCCTCATCTCCCGATGACAGATTCCCTAAAAGGAAAACTTTGTACCTCATCATTAAGATAACAGCCTATTGATCAAGAGAAATTGACGGTTTATGGACAACCCGGCCGAGATACTAGATTTTTACAGGAAGTTTTTTGATTTAAATCCTGCCGGTTAGGCTAAAATTCGGCCATAGCAAAGCGTTATATTAACGATAAGAATTTTTAGGAACAAGGGAAATGACGCAAGGACAGAAGGTTTCAGTGGGTATTGTCGGCGCTTCGGGATATGGTGGCGTACAGTTGGTACGTTTGCTCAAAGAACATCCCCTTGTCGAATTAGTCTATCTGGGGGGCGATAGTAGTGCGGGGAAACCCTACAGTGATTTATATCCCCATCTCGGTCATAGTATTAATCTTAATGTGGAGGCGATCGATTTAGAGACAATTGCCTCCCGTTGTCAAGTGGTTTTCTTGGGTTTACCCAATGGTTTAGCCTGTGATTTAGCCCCTCCTTTGCTCGCTAAAGGGTGTAAAGTCTTGGATCTGTCGGCAGATTATCGTTTTACTAGCCTAGAAACCTATAGTAAATGGTATGGCAAGGAACGTCAGGATCAAGCGATCGCATCTACGGCTGTGTACGGTTTACCGGAACTTTATCGGGAAGATATTAAAAATGCCTCTTTGATCGGTTGCCCCGGATGTTATCCTACTGCTAGTTTAATGGCGATTTCTCCCCTGTTAAAACAGGGTTTAATTCTCCCGGAAACCACGATTATTGATGCCAAATCGGGAACTTCGGGGGGAGGAAGACAAGCTAAGATTAATATGTTATTGGCAGAAGCAGATAATTCGATCGGGGCCTATAATGTAGCGGGAAAACACCGTCATACTCCCGAAATCGAGCAGATTTGCAGTGATTTAGCCGGTCATGAGGTGCGCGTTCAGTTCACTCCCCATTTAATGCCCATGGTCCGAGGTATCCTGTCCACAGTCTATGCAACTTTGCGGGATCCCAATCTGGTGCGGGATGATTTGATCACTATCTACAATGCTTTTTATCGCGCTTCTCCCTTTGTCAAAATCCTGCCGGGGGGAGTCTATCCACAAACTAAATGGGCCTGTGGTACTAATTTATGTTATCTCGGTATTGAAGTGGATCCGAGAACCGATCGAGTAATAGTGATGTCAGCGATCGATAATTTAGTTAAGGGACAATCGGGACAAGCGGTACAATGTCTCAATCTCATGATGGGTTGGGAAGAATCCCTTGCTTTGCCGCAAATGTGTTTTTATCCTTAAAAATTTCTGGATGCGTTTAACCGAGTACATCTCATTTTTGTAAATCTACTGAGTTGGGATTTTTAAAGGGAAACTATCTGCTAAAATTGGTCATTACTTCCGATTTTATCACTCAATCCTAGGGTTGATTCATAGTAGGGTTGATTCATGAATCAACCCTACCCAAACCCCGGATCGCATTAGTTTTTCGGTGGGATGCTTACACGCAGCTGCTGATACATTTGTAATTATTTTAAGAGTCACTGATAATTGCTGATTGTCGGTATTTCTGCAAATGTGAGATGCACCCCGTTTAACCACGCATCCTTTGCTCAATTTCAGGAAAAACTGGCAAAATTTTGTCACTATGATTGGGATGCGATGTTTACCGATTGGCAGCAAAGACAAGGAGAAAATGGCAGAAAAGTAGTCAGCTTATCGACAAAAGTGAATAGACCTCTTGCATAATTTTTTTATGGTATAATGGAGGGTTTTGCTTTTTTCTCAATTCTTAGATTGAAGTGGAAAAAAGAATAAAATGTGATCTTAGGTCAGGAAATCATCTATAATTTTGCTATGTTTATTAGCAAAATTAT
>NZ_JACJSW010000084.1:0-38650 GCF_014698375.1 Microcystis flos-aquae FACHB-1344
ATAAAGGGCTTTCAGACTATCGGTTAGTTGAATCAGGGATGCTGGTTTCATGCGAGTTCCTCACTCTGAGGATTTTCCCATTATTATAGGATCAATCATTCTCTGTAATTCTCTCAGATAAACCAGTAATGAGACCGTTCATCAAAGGGGGAGTTAAACTCATTGAAAAGGTTTCGGCTGAACAATCTTCGCCGTCACTGTCCCCACCGCAAACTGCTCCCTAAGAACAGCGATCACACTTTAAATTCAAAAACACGCCGCCGCCGTACCCGCCAAACCGATCTTCCGGTAATAGTCGGGAAAAGCAGACCCAGTGCTTTTTTATCTATAGAATTTTCTATCGATAAACCATGCCAAAAGGCTCTAATTATTTCCCTCTTATTCACCTATCCCTACTCTATCTCCGATAATCTCAACCAATGAGGCTGTTTTCATAAAATTTAACGATTAGCCGACAACGAATCGCAGAAATATCCAGCGATCGCTAAAGTGCTTAACAAAAGAAATTGTAATCTTATCGATTTTGACCGTGCCACTATCCAAAGGAATAGATTGGATTTCTTGAAAAGACCGATGCGGGGAAATTACCGATCGATCACCCGAACTTTTTCCTTATCGGTAAAGATCGGGCGATTTGCATATTCTTGCTATTCCTAATACATCCGAGAGCGCCCGTCCTGTCGAATTTATCTTTAAACCCTAACTATCCCCGTACAATTATTAGCATATCGATCATAAACCTTGAGATAGGTTGCACGCCATGAGCGAATACCAATATTACGAATTCCAAGCTATCGATCGCCCCCTCACCCAAGAGGAAAGAGCGGCCATCAGCCAACTATCGAGCCGCGTCAAACCGACGGCAACGAGTGCCAGTTTCACCTACCCGGGTAACGTGGAACGTGATCCGAAGGAATCTTTTTAACTGGAAAGACGATCTGTTACGGTACGGCTGTAATGCCTGATTGTGTCCTATAGGTCTAATAAAGTTGTTAAGTATTGCCCTTATCGATCGAGATCGGGTTAGCTTGGAGATAGCAGTGAGCATTCAGCTTTAAACACTTAATAACTGCTAACCTAATCACTGATAAGGGGGTTTTTTCATGGCTTTTAGCCGTTCTAGCGGTATTTTGCTTCATCCCACCAGTCACCCCGGTCGTTACGGGATTGGAGAACTAGGTAGGGAAGCCTATCAATTTATCGATTTTTTGGCTCAAAGTGGTCAAAAACTCTGGCAAATTCTCCCTTTAGGCCCGACAGGGTACGGTAACTCTCCCTACATGAGTTTTAGTGCCATTGCCGGCAATCATCTCCTGATTAGTCTCGATATTCTTCGGGAGAAAAACCTGCTTAGTGAGGCAGATTTAGAGGATATTCCCGATTTTACCCTCGATCAAGTGGATTTTGATAAATTGATCGCTTGGAAAATTCCCCTACTTAGAAAGGCGGCGAGCAATTTTGTCAAGGGTTCTGACACAATTCTTTACAAACAGTTTGCCGGCTTTTGTGCTGGCAATGCCGATTGGTTAGAGGATTACGCCCTATTTATGGCCCTATCCCACGCTTACCCGGGTAAAGCATGGATGGAATGGCCGACAGAAATTCGCGAACGTCATTGGGGTGCGTTGGAAACACCGAAACAGGAGTTACAAGAGGAGATTTTTCTGCACAAATTCCTGCAATTTGAGTTTTTTGAGCAGTGGTTAGCCCTAAAACGCTATGCTAACTCTCTCGGTATCGAGATTATCGGTGATATCCCCATTTATGTCTCCCATAATAGCGCTGATGTTTGGGCAAATCCGCAGGTTTTCCGACTAGATACCCAAACCGGTAATCCCTTGGAAGTGGCCGGGGTTCCCCCAGATTATTTCTCAGAAACGGGGCAATTATGGGGAAATCCTCTTTATAACTGGGATTATCTCAAAAATACGGGCTTTGACTGGTGGGTACGCCGTTTAAAAGCGGTTCTTTCCCTAGTCGATATCATCCGTATCGATCATTTTCGCGGATTAGAAGCCTATTGGGCGGTGGCTTTTGGCCAGGAAAACGCCATTAATGGTCGTTGGCTGAAGGCCCCGGGTTATGATCTCTTTAATACTATTGGCGCTCGTTTAGGTAAATTGCCGATTATTGCCGAAGATTTGGGCGATATTGACCAAGCAGTCCTAGATTTTCGCGATCACTTTGCCTTCCCCGGTATGAAGATTCTCCACTTTGCTTTTGGGGGTGATGCGGGTAATCCCTATCTTCCTTTTAATGTCGAACGCAACTGTGTGATTTATACCGGCACTCACGATAATAATACTACTGTGGGCTGGTTTCAGGATAACGCCAATGACTACGAAAAAGCGCGACTATATCAATATCTTGGCGCTCCCAGTGGTCAGGGAGTGGCTTGGGATCTGATTCGACTGGCCTATAGTTCCGTGGCTAATCAGGCGATCGTACCGTTACAGGATGTGTTAGGTTTAGGATCGGATGCGCGGATGAATACCCCCAGTGTCGCAGAAGGGAATTGGTCATGGCGCTATCGTCAGGAAGCTTTAACCGGAGAACATAGCGAGAGATTGCGAGATTTAGTCAATCTTTTTGGCAGAAATCGTTAAATCTCAACCCTTTTGTCGAGACGTTACCCCTAACGTCTCTTTTTGTCCGGTTAATGTGGGTGAGAATTTTTTAGCAATCTTTGCCGGATGCGATCGAGATTTTCTTGACTATTGACGGGTAAATGGGGTAGGGGTAATTCTAAATTGGGCCAATTACTCAAATCATGGCAGGGACAGGATAAACTCGATTGTCCCACCACTTCAATTGGTACGGGTATAGTACAACGAGCGCAGGGATGAAATTCCCATTGAGGGGAAAGTAAGTCTCGGATAGTTTGTTGAGTACCTTCTAGGTAACAATCGCCACTTTCAGGATCAAGCATTTTTTGCCAACAATCTTCAAACTCCGACGAATAGCGATCAGCATTGAAAATTGGCAGCGGAAATAGCATAGCTTGGTTTTTGGGACAAATAACTTTTTTTCCCAATTGAAACCAATGGGCGAGATATTTTTTAACTGCGGAGGTGTCTGACATATAGTTAGGTGTGGAGGCTGCCCTGATTATTGCTCTTACCATCAATCCTAGCGTTAACTTCCGGTGTCGGACAGGTCTTAGGACGATTGATGATCGAGTTTAATAATTATTTTAGGTAACTGAGCATCTACAGCTAGATTAATCCCAATAAACTCACCATTAAAGCTTTTTGGGCGTGCATCCGATTTTCCGCTTGCTCCCAGACTTTTGATTGTACACCCTCGATCGCCCCGTCGGTAATTTCTTCCCCCCGGTGAGCAGGTAAACAATGGAGAATAATCGCGTCTTTGTCAGCGTGACTCATTAGCTGTTCATTGACTTGGTAGGGCTGAAAAACGGGAATTCGGGCATCAGCGAGGCTTTCCTGTCCCATACTCGCCCAGACATCAGTATAGACCACCTGAGAGTCTTTTACTGCGGTAACGGGATCGTCGGTAATTAAGATTTTACTACCGGTTTTCTCGCCAATAGCCTGGGCGCTGGCGACAATTTCCCCATCGGGTTGATAGTTTGCGGGGGAGGCAACTCGCACATTTAACCCCATCAAAGCACCACCCAAGAGGAGAGAATTAGCGACATTATTGCCATCCCCCACATAGGTGAGGTTAATTCCCCGTAAAGTCTCAAAAGTCTCTTGGATAGTCTGTAAATCGGCTAATATCTGGCAGGGATGTTCTAAATCCGTTAAAGCGTTGATAATCGGGATGCGCGAGTAATTGGCAAAAGCTTCTAAATCCTCTTGTTTAAAGGTGCGAACCGCGAGAATATCGAGATAGCGATCGAGTACCCGGGCTGTATCTGCTAAGGGTTCCCCGCGCCCCACTTGGGTTACACTGGGATTAAGATCGATCACCTGTCCCCCTAACTGGTACATGGCGACGGTAAAGGAAACCCGGGTCCTGGTGGAAGCTTTATAAAATAGCAATCCCAAGACTTTTTTACAGCTAGGGTTAAGAGTGCCAGCTTTAAGCTGTGCCGATAGATTGAGTAGGGCGCTGATTTCTTCGCTACTCATGTCGGTTATTCTTAAAACATCTCGTCCTTTTAAAGTGGCTACCATTGGTTTTTCTCTCGATAAACAGGGGTCTTGATTGGGCTTTATGGCAGTTAGCGGTTAGCAAAAATCTTGAGTAAAGACCTTATTATAATCCAGTTTTTTCGCTATTAGGCAATTTTTCCCGAAAATTTTCATTTTGGGGGATGTTAGTCCAGCTAACACCCCCACTTTTTCTGTTATCCGAGGACGAAAAACAAGAAATTGCCCAATTTCTACTTAACTAATTTTGCCCCACACTTAGAACAAAAATTAGACGAGGGGGGATTTTTGTGTCCACAAATACCGCAGATAATTAAAGCTGGGTTAGCCACTTCCGTCACCGAAGAAAGAGGAATTTCTCCACCGCTATCCAACTTATAGTTATCGATTAACTGCAAAATAATTGCATCCTCCCGTTTATATTCTGTACTATCTTTTCCTCCTGTCAACTCCTCGGAACGTTGTTGTAAATATTTGATAAAAGTCCGATACAAGGCTTGTTTTTTCTCCGGAGTGGCCGAATCCTGTAACTTAGCTGTCACCTGACTTTGAATTTTTTCCTTATCTTCGCGACAAGCTTTTACTTCTAACACCTGTACCGCATCTTCCCAACTGGTGGCGATATCGACTTTTTTTAATCCCGTTGCGGTTTTAATTTCATAGCGAATTGTTTTCTCATTAGTGACTCGATTGACTTCTGGAAAAAGCACTTTTAAAGCCCGGGCCGTCACCACCAATTGATAAATACTCGGATCTTCGGGAAAAACATCCCAGAAAGGAGGTTCCTTTTGGATATGCACGGGGATGGGTAAATCGCGATTTTCCCCCATTTGTTGGGCGCGTTTAGCGAGAATAAATTCTCCTTTCCAGTCTTGATAGGATTGCCGCAACTCTCTCATTCCATCGAGACAGCGTAGGGAAAAACCGCCAATTTCCTGCACGAAGACAAGACGATGTTTTTCCACTTCTGCCAAGGGTTTAATATCGTCTTCGTTGGGGATAAATTCCCGCAGTTTCGGAATAATTTTTTGGGCTGCCGGGTTATTGGTATTTCTTCCCCCAATCAGGGCAACATTTTGATTTAATTGGGGCGTAAAACCCGCATCTTTTCCTCGCAAAACCGCAGGGTTAAGCATAATTAGGGGTCGCGATTTTTGGTAGGCAATGCGAAGATTATTGATAATATCGGCATCGTTGTTATAGATTTTTAACAAGCGATCACAAGCGGCTAATTCCCTCTGAATTCGACTACTAGCGGGGGCATTTTGTAGTAGTTGATTAGCTTGGTTTATGATAACTTGTTGAAAATCTCCTTGACGAATATCGGCAATCTCGGTGATGTCAAATAAACGCATATTTTCATCAGCGCGGCGCGTTTCTTTCCAGAGAGGGCTAGATTGCTTTAAAATCTCTTCTGAGAGGGGTAAACAAAGGTTATCCATACCGGTATCATAGGCATTTTTGCTGCCGACAATCCCGGAGGCAAATTGTTCGATAAAGTCTTGATAAAGACCATTTAATTCTTGTCTGTCAAATAATTTAATCCCATTAATTAACAAAGCATCGGCACTATCGATCTGTTGGTTAGCTTGCAGATTAAATAGGTCGCGACTTTGAATTGATTTCTGACGAAAGCGATTAAAACGGCTTTCTAATTGATTAAGATGTTCCAGTAAACGATTAATAACCTCTACTCCTGCACCTCGGGTTTTTCGTTGAATCTTGGCCATTAAACAGCCTTCTAATCCCGTTAAAGCTTGTTCACAATATTGTTCCATTTTATCTTTTTTCGAGATATGAAGTTTATCTTTCAGATCATTAATTTCTGCTAAGGCTGTATCATATTCTCGTTGACGTTTACTTTCGTTTTGACTCCAAACCTGTTCTTGATCGCGACGGAATTTTTCTGCTATGTCGGTGAAGATTTGTCGTACTAAAACAATAAAACTCTCGGCAAATTTTACCCCACGGTTTCGATCCTCAAGGATATTATAAAACTCCATTTCTAGGGACTTTTTACCCCGTTGAATAATTTCATCCCGGTTGTTATAAATCTTTTTCAGGTAATCGCCGTGCAGCCGTTCATCGGGACTCAATTCTAGTAAATGATTGCGTTTAAATTCCTCGACTCTTGGCGTTAAATAATCATTAATAAATTGCAGAATTTTTCCCTGTTCATTGCCTAAAATATTAACACCCTGTTTGGTACAAGAGAGCCAATTATCTTGATTGATTTCCTGACGAGTTTCGTTAGTCCATTGGGAGATTATGGCAATTAAAGAGCGATCCTTGTCGGCACATAAATCCATAATTAGTTCCCCTTCGCTCAAGCGCATTCTTTTGAGGATATCACCCCTTACTAACTCCAACATTTGAGCGGGTAAAATCACGGAATCATTCAGCCACCAATTAATTAAATCCTTGGCTAAACGTTCCGATAAGGAGGCACGAATTTGGGCAATAGGAATTTCAATAGTTGATAGCCCAAAACTCATAAATTGCTTAGGATAACCGCGCCCCCCTGGGTCAGCTTGTGCCCAAGAACCCTTAATATTATCTCTAATGGAACGCTTATGAGGGGCAAAATCAGAAGTCATATCTAGGAAAATATTTTGGGCGATCATTTCCCGAATTTGACCGAGTTTAAAATCACCTTCGCCGTTTTTTGTCCCCACTAAATAGGTAAAATCAAAGGGTGGTAATTTACTAACCACTTCATCGACTAAACCGCTGCTAAACTGTTGATGATATTCGGTTCTGTAGTCAGAAAAGTAATTTAATTCCATCAGGGCAGCGTAACCATTAGCCAAAACTCGATCGCCGACACTAATCCCCGCAAATGCTTCAGGAGTGGGAACAATTGCCGTACTCAAAGGACTACTTTCCCCTCGCAACCAATTACGAATACAGTAGCCTATATCGATTAACATTCCGCTACCCGTACCACCGTTTAAAGACCCCGTGGTAAAGACATTAATAGCACTATTACTAACTTTAATTCCATAGCGATCAAGCATAAAGTTTTCTTGTCCCTTTACCCGTCTCACCGCGTCCAGAAATTTCCTTTGAATCTCATGATAATTACAAAATAAAGCAAAACGACCACAGGCGCGAATTTGTCCCGCTCCCGCTTCTAGGGAAGTAATATTTCTCTCTAATTCCGGGGGAAACCAACTATTAATCCAGGGATATCTATCCATGTCAGATACCATCTCCTGTACCTGTTTTCCACTCACCCGGGCCCAGTGTTTTTCGTTATCTTTAAAAGCACTGCCAGCAGCTTCAGGATTACTGATTTTATAATCCTTATCCGTGTCAACCACCAAAAAGCTGACAATCGGAAAATTACTCAAACTGCCATAACTTTCCTCGATTAAGCGACGCAATCGCGATAAAATTTCGTTACCCGTGCCACCTATACCCACTAAAACCGTGGGAACCATGCTTTTTTCTTCTACTGCTGCTGGCATAATTACTTAACTCCTAAGGCCATTTCTTGACGGTTGCGGGGGACTTCGTAGGTGAGGAAATCGTAGGCTAATTTAGTGTTAGGAAAAATCGCCCGCGCTTCCTCTAACAGATTGGAAATATCCAGAGAATTACCCGGTAGATAACGGGGACTAAAATGGGTCATTAATAACAATTTTACCCGGGCTGCCAAGGCCACCTGGGCTGCCATCGTCGAAGTGGAGTGAACACTTTCAAAAGCTAACCCGGCATCTTGGTGTGCAAAAGTCGCCTCATGAATTAGCACATCTGCATCCCGTGCCAATTCGATCGATCCTTCACAGAAAATAGTATCGGTACAATAGGCTATTTTACGGCCGATTTCCGTTTCTCCGCAGAGGGACTGACCGCAAATTTTGCTGCCATCGGCGAGGGTGACAGTTTCCCCTTTTTTCAGCTGGCCGTAAATTGGTCCGGGGGGAATACCCAAAGCGTTGGCTTTTTCCACATCAAAACGTCCTGGACGGTCTTTTTCGGCGATTCGATAACCGTGGGCGGGAATACGATGTTTTAATAGCTGACAGGAGACGGTAAATTCTTCATCTTCGTAGAGTATGCCAGGGGAAATGGCATGGACGCGCACCCGATTAGCCAAATTAGTATAGGAATACTTAGCACAAGCGCGCAGATAGTCCCCTAGTCCGGGGGGTCCGTAGATATCAATATCCTGAGCAGAACCAGCTAATCCGATACTGGCTAACAATCCCATTAAACCAAAGATATGATCCCCGTGCATATGGGTGATAAAAATGCGTCGGATTTGGGAACTTTTCAGGTCGCTACGCAGTAACTGGTGTTGAGTTCCTTCTCCACAGTCAAACAGCCATATTTCCGCCCGTTGCGGCAAACGAAGGGCGATACTAGAGACATTGCGGGAACGAGTGGGAACCCCGGAACTGGTTCCTAAAAAAGTAATCTCCACAGGATAGCTGTCAGGATAGAGGATTCTTTTTCTAGTCTAGGCTGTTTTGATCGATTTCTCGATCGAATTGCTGCTTTTCTGTATTTCTTGACTTGGAAACAGAAAATCCCCTGATTTTGACCTAAGTAGTCGTGCAAAATTAATTTCCTAGTCGAGACTCCGAGACTCCGAGACTCCGAGACAGCTATCAGGGATCAGATTTAAACCTCTTGCATAATTAATTTTTGATGGTTCAAAAACGGCAAAAATAAGGATTAAATTGCATAAAATCTGTAAATAGACCATTTACTTGATTATTATTCATTCTTAATTCTACTGACTACTGACTACTGACTACTGACTCCCAAATCCTCCCCCACTTCCCCACTCTGCAATAATACTAAATCCGTTGAGTATAGGCTACATATCAGGACAGGCACTCATGCACTCTTGCAAGAGGCAAAAGGGGGAATAAATAATCAGTTTTTAATAACCGGATTTAGTATAATTACTCGCAGCCAGAAATACGCCAGCGTTCATATCATATTTTGTGCTTTTTGTCAAAAAAACTTTTTCTTTGCAATAAAACTACACAAAAAAAAGATCATCGTTGCCCGTGAAATTGACTGATTTACCCGTCTTAATTAGGATCACCCTGTAGGTGTGGCAAGGGTTTCAACCATTGCTACCCAAAAAAGCACAGAATAACCCATTATGAAATTCAGTAAAATCGCTGTAACCATTGTAACATCGTTGTTAAATAAAAATCTTTCTCAATTAATTCTTAAGAATTTGTAAATATTGCGAAATGTTAATTTAAATATTCTCAAGTTTGTGGAGTCAATAAATAATTTTTGCTTATCTTTGTCCAAAATTGGGTTAGAAGTCAGGAGTCAGGAGTCAGTATTCAGGAGTCAGGAGTCAGGAGTCAGGAGTCAGGAGTCAGGAGACAGGAGATTATTTTTATTTGTTCTTCCCACACCCCACACCCTACACCCCACACCCCACACCCCACATTACTTCCCTAGAACGATCTTTGGGACAAGATTAAGTTTAAAATCTGAAATAGATGATTTTTTTCAGGATCGAGTCAAGTTTATGGCAGATATTGTCGATATTGCGGTCAGTGCCGATAATTTTAAAACTCTAGTGACGGCGGTACAAGCCGCTAATCTTGTGGATGCCCTAAAAAGTCCCGGCCCGTTCACGGTTTTTGCCCCCACCGATGAAGCTTTTGCCAAATTGCCCCCCGGGACGATTACAACCCTAGTGCAGAATATCCCCCAATTAACCCGAATTCTCACCTATCACGTCGTTGCGGGCAAATATATGCAGGAAGATTTGGCGAAATTGGCTGTAGTGACTTCTCTAGAGGGTTCACCGATTCCCATCGATTGTAGCGAAGGTTTTGAGGTGAAAAATGCCACGGTGGTGGCGGGTAATATCGAGGCGGATAATGGTGTAATCCACGTCATCGATACGGTGATTCTAATGGGTTAGTTTTTGACCGGCTTTGGCCCGGGCTGCATCTAGGGCAAATCTGTCTTATTTAGTAACTAAATATACAGATACTTTTGCTTGTTTATGATTTTGATGCTCGACTACCTGTTCAGACCAATAAATATTAACGAAAAAGTAAGGAAATATTAAGGGAGATGAAAAATGGTTAACCAGTTTCTCCCCCTGATTAATTTTCGCCTTAGAATGCCGGTTATAAAGGGATAAACAAGATAATTCCCACTAAGGAGTACGCCAATGAAGACCTTAGAATTTCTCTCGGAACTGAAGGCCGCACCGCAAGGATGGGGATTCTGGATTGATCGTCAGCAGATCGAAGCCAACCACGTCGGTCAATATTCATTTGAGAATGATCGTTTGCCAAAAAGTTTTGTTCATCGAAAATTTGGGTCTGAAACCCCGTCGTTCTACGACGGCTTTACTGTTAAATATTAGCGCATTTACACGATATATGCTAGAATGTGAGATATGGAGAAAGCCTATTCGTTTCGATTTTACCCAACACCAGAACAAGAGTCGCTATTGCGGCGCACTTTGGGCTGTGTAAGATTGGTTTACAATAAGGCACTCCATCTCAGAACACAAGCATGGTACGAAAGACAAGAAAGAGTAGGATATACTGAAACTTCTTCAATGCTAACCGATTGGAAAAAACAAGAAGAATTAGACTTTTTAAACGAAGTAAGCTGTGTACCTTTACAACAAGGGTTAAGACACCTACAAACAGCTTTTACTAATTTCTTTGCTGGTCGTACTAAGTATCCTAACTTTAAGAAAAAACATCAGGGAGGAAGTGCCGAATTTACCAAATCAGCCTTTAAATTTAAAGACAAACAAATCTATTTAGCTAAATGCACAGAACCTTTACCTATTCGATGGTCAAGACAAATCCCAGAAGCTTCTGAACCAAGCACAGTAACAGTCAGATTACATCCTTCTGGACGTTGGCATATTTCAATAAGATTTGATGACCCAACGATTAAGCCTCTACCAGTAACAGATAAAGCCATTGGAATTGACTTAGGAATTAGTAGCCTTGTGATTACCAGCGATGGTGACAAAGTATCTAATCCTGAGCATTTTAACAAGCATTATCGGAGACTGCGAAGAGCATCTAAAAGTCTTTCTCGAAAACAGAAAGGGTCAAAAAATCGGGAAAAAGCGAGAATCAAAGTAGCCAAGATTCACGCTCAAATCACCGATAGTAGAAAAGACCATTTACATAAGCTAACCACTCAATTAGTTCGTGAAAACCAAACGATTGTGGTTGAGAATTTAGCCGTTAAGAATATGGTCAAAAACCCGAAATTATCTCAGGCAATATCTGATGTAAGCTGGGGAGAAATAACCCGACAATTAGCCTATAAATGCCGTTGGTATGGGAGAAATTACATCGAAATAGATAGATGGTTTCCTAGTTCTAAAAGGTGTAGTAATTGCGGGTATATTGCTGAAAAAATGCCGTTAAATATTCGAGAGTGGGATTGTCCAGACTGTGGGACTCACCATGACCGAGATATTAACGCTAGTAAAAATATTTTGGCCGCAGGGCTTGCGGTGTCAGTCTGTAGAGCGACCATAAGACCAGAACAGAGTAAATCTGTTAAGGCAGGTGCGGAACCCCGCAAGGGAAAGAAGCAGAAACCCAAATCGTGAGGTTTGGGAATCACCGTCCGTTTACGGCGGTGAGGATGTCAAATCGGTAGTCTCGCGGAATTAGCTCACCAACGACAAAAATATATTCTTAGCCATCTCGACAGTAATGGCAACGTGGAAGAACTCGCTCAAGAATGGGTGCAAACACTGCTCGCTAATTTGACAACTTAATAAGTACCTAAGCAAAATTAATTAGGGCTTGCTGAATAATGGTAAAACCCTTTTAAAATAAGGCTTTTGACCTGTTAAAGTCCGATGTTAGTGCAAGAAAATAGGATTGGGACTTTCAAAAACCTTGCATTATCCTTCTTGTAGTACATAGCTTGGTACAAAAAACAATGGCAACAAAGCCCGAAACGACCGGCTACTGACTCGGAGACTCCTGACTCCTACCCCCAGGAAAAACTTTTTCAGCAGACCCTAATTACACATCTAAGCCACTACTCCGTCAGACTTCTGGTGTGAGGAAACAGTGAACTGAAAACTCAAATCCGATCCCTAATAGCTGTCTCCCGTCTCCCGTCTCCCGTCTCCCGTCTCCCGTCTCCCGTCTCCCGTCTCCTGTCTCCTGTCTCGACTAGGAAATTAATTTTGCACGACTACTTAGTTTCTGGAAAATTCCCCCAAAAAAGAGGCCACTTTCTGGAAGATGGCCTCTAAATTTTTTTGTTAGGGGTTGGGTGTTGGGGTTTTAGGGTGTTAGGGTTTTAGGGTTTTAGTTGAATTCCCCCATTCCCCCACTTCCCTACTTCCCACACCCCACACCCCATCTCCCCATTTCCCCTATTCCCCTATTCCCCAGAAGCATGAGGACCGATTTTGAGAACTAAAACCCCTAAAGGTGGTAAACAAAGATCGATCGAGTAGGGACGGCTATGATAGGACCATTCCTCCGACCATTTACCGCCAAGGTTGCCCATATTGCTACCGCCATATTTACCCGCATCGCTGTTAAAGATTTCCTGATAAAAACCGGGATGGGGTACACCAACGCGATAATGGCTGTGGGGTTGGGGAGTAAAATTACAGACCACCACCAGAAACTCCTGCCAATTTTTGCTCCAGCGCAGGAAAGAAACGACGCTATGACTATTATCACTACAGTCGATCCACTCAAAGCCATCCTGACCAAAATCCTGGGTATATAAAGCAGGTTCACTCTTATAGGTGGCGTTCAAATCAGTAAAAAAGCGTTTTAGCTGTTGATGGGGTTGATGCTGCAAAAGACCCCACTCCAAATCACCCCAAACATTCCACTCACTCCACTGGCCAAATTCCATGCTCATAAACATGGTTTTCTTGCCGGGGTGGGTAAACATATAACTAAATAATGCCCGGACATTGGCAAATTTTTGCCACTCATCCCCCGGCATTTTGCCAATCATATTACTTTTGCCGTGAACCACTTCATCGTGGGACAAAGCCAGCATATAATTCTCGCTGTGGTTATACCACATACTAAAGGTGACATTATTTTGATGGAATTGACGGAACCAGGGATCCATGCCGAAATAATCGAGCATATCGTGCATCCAGCCCATATTCCACTTTAAATTAAAGCCTAAACCGCCCATATAGGTGGGCCAGGACACCATCGGCCAAGCGGTGGATTCTTCGGCAATAGAGAGAATTCCGGGGAAATAGCTAAAAATTACATGATTGACTTGACGCAGGAATTCCACTGCCTCTAAATTTTCCCGGCCACCGTACTCGTTAGCCACCCATTCCCCATCTTTACGACAATAATCGAGATAGAGCATAGAAGCCACCGCATCCACGCGAATGCCGTCAATATGGTACTTATCGAACCAAAAAAGAGCATTAGCCACCAGGAAATTTCTGACTTCGTTGCGACCGTAGTTAAAAATTAAGGTTCCCCATTCCTTGTGTTCCCCTTTGCGCGGGTCGCCGTGTTCATAAAGATGAGTCCCATCAAAGAAAGCTAACCCGTGGCCATCTTTGGGGAAGTGACCGGGGACCCAATCCACTAGCACACCAAGGCCATTTTGGTGACATTGATCGACAAAATACATGAAATCTTCAGGATTACCGTAGCGACTGGTGGGGGCAAAATAACCCGTCACTTGATAACCCCAAGAACCATCAAAAGGATGCTCGGCGATCGGTAATAATTCGATATGGGTGTAACCTAATTCTTTAACGTAGGGAATTAGTTTTTGGGCTAACTCGTAGTAACTCAAAAAGCGCGCCCCAGTGTTCCATTCCGACACGGGAACCGCTTCCCCGGACCCAGAAAGTAAACGGGGGGGTTCGGCACTAGAAGCGTGCAGCCAAGAACCGAGGTGTAATTCGTAAACGGAAACCGGTTGAGTTAAAGGATCGCTATGGCGGCGTTTTTCCATCCAATCGCTATCATCCCAAGTATAGCTATCTAAATTAGCCACGATCGAGGCGGTTTTCGGGCGTACTTCTTGGGCAAAACCGTAGGGATCAGATTTTTCGTAAATATGACCTTCCCAATTTTTGATCTCGTATTTATATTTAGTGCCAACACCGATTTCTGGGATAAACAATTCCCAGACCATATTATTACGTTTCCGCATTTGGTGATCACGACCATCCCAGTTATTGAAATCACCAATAATCGAGACGTTGCGGGCATTAGGGGCCCAAACTGCGAAATAAACCCCTTTAATACCCTCGATTTCGGCTAAATGCGCCCCTAATTTTTCATAAATGCGATGATGGTTGCCCTCCCCAAACAGGTGTAAATCAAAATCGCTGAGTTTGGCAGAACGGAAGGCATAGGAATCATAGATTACCCGTTCCTGTTCTCCCTCGTGGATGCGTAATTGATAATTGTTCAGTTCACCGATATCGATGACGCACTCGAAAAAATGGGGGTGATAAGCGGTCGTCATGGGATATTCTTGTCTTTGGGACGGTAAAATAACCCAAGCGGCCGTGGTTTTCGGTAAATAGGCTCTAACAACCCATTTATTGACTTTTCCTTCTTCTTCTAGGGGATGGGCCCCCAAAACCTCAAAGGGATCGTGATGGAGGTTGTTGACGATTTGATGGACTTGTTCGGGGGATACCACTATAGACATTCATTTACCACTCTTGACATCTACAATACTTATAGCAAGGAAATAGTCATTTTTTCCTTGCCTTCTGGGAATTCTCAAACTGACGGTATATTCTGCCTACTTAGGGTCTGCTGAAAAAGTTTTTCGTGGGGGTAGGGTGTGGCCCCCCCAACCCCCCCGACATCGGGGGGGCAGGTGGGGTGTGGGGAAGTGGGGTGTGGGGTGTGGGGTGTGGGGAAGTGGGGAGAATAAATAAAATAATCTCCTGTCTCGGAGTCTCCTGACGACCGGCTCCTGACTCCTGACCCTAACAACAATTTTTGATTTTTACAAGAGGTCTATGGTAAAACTGCCAATTTATTCCGGCTCTGGTCATTCTCGATGTTAATCTAGCGGATAGCCTCGAATTTGCTCTACAAATTTATCGCCCAATCTTCTTCCTTTTTATCTCTACACAGTTCTTAACTGGAACGAGTTTGATCCCTAGGAGATTGACTTTCCTCTAATTGAGCTTTGATTTTTACCGAGTCTTCAATCTGCTCGGCCTCTCGCTTAAATTCACTTTCAAATTCCTTGGATGCTTCTTGAAATCCTCGAATCGTTTTGCCTAAACTGCGACCGATTTCTGGTAATTTTTTCGGTCCGAAAACTAGCAGGGCAATCAAGAGAATTAACCCCATTTCTGGTAATCCAATCCCAAAAATATTCATTTTTCTGCTCCTAATAAAAAAATCGCGGTGGGCAATAACCCACCTGCTAAAGTCCGAGGGACAATTCTGCAGCCAAAAATGCCGACAAGATTGTTGGAATCTGTTTACTGACCCCAATCCACATTAAATCCTTCTAAAATTAGGGAGGAGTTGTAGATCTGTAAAATAATCAGCAAAAAGACTAAAAACAGAGCCATAAAAACTCCCATCAGCAAGGTAGTTCCCCAACCGGGAGAAACTTTACCATATTCCGAGTTGAGGGGACGAAGGATTTCACCTAAGCGTGTACGCTGTGCCATAAGTTACCAAGAAAGATCTGTAAATGATAATTTTGTATTGATCCGTAATTTGACGAAGTGCCAACCGGTCAACCCAGTGAGATAAAATCTACTGCTGTTTCCAGTGGAGCTTTTTTGGTCTAATTCCGAACGGAATCGTTTTTCGCCTGCCCTGCCACGCCCACAAGAATCTGCAAGCGCCTACAGTACGGGAATTATTCTAACATTGTTTGGTGATCTTCTCAGGATTTAGGAGATGGTCGATGGGAGTTGAGGTGATGGGGGAGAAGGGAGATGGCAGAAAAAAGCTGATCGATCAGTGATCACTGATCAAGTCTCCTTCGGTGCTATGATTGAGGGTGTAAAGTTTTATTGCAAAGGTATTCGTCTTGGTTAAGCTGAATACTGACAAAAGGTTAACAACACTACCTTAAACAAGCTCTCAAGAGAGGATACAGAGAACACATGGCTTACACACTTCCCCCTTTACCCTACGATTACACTGCCTTAGAGCCTTGTATCACCAAAAGTACCCTAGAATTCCACCACGACAAGCACCACGCCGCTTATGTCAATAACTATAACGGTTTGGTCAAAGATACGGAACTCGATGCTCTCTCTTTAGAAGAAGTTATCGTTAAGGTTGCCGGTGATGCCTCTAAAGCTGGGGTTTTCAATAATGCCGCCCAAGCATGGAATCATAGTTTTTATTGGGACTGCATGAAACCGGCGGGTGGTGGCACGCCTACTGGTGCTTTAGCCGATAAAATTCAGGCAGATTTCGGCAGTTTCGAGAAATTTGTCGAAGCTTTCAAAACTGCGGGCGCTACTCAATTCGGTAGTGGTTGGGCTTGGTTGGTTCTCGATAACGGTACTCTCAAAGTTACCAAAACCGGCAACGCTGACAATCCTTTAACCGCCGGACAGGTTCCCCTCTTAACTATGGATGTGTGGGAACACGCTTATTATCTCGACTACCAAAATCGTCGTCCCGATTACATCAGCGACTTTTTAACTAAGTTGGTTAATTGGGATTTCGTGGCTGCTAATTTAGCGGCGGCCTAAAAATTTGGCTCAGTTAATCAGTTATCAGTTATCAGTTATCAGTTATCAGGGGTTGGGGAGCAGGGAGAAACAATCCATAAGTTGGGAGTTAATCGTACTATTAAAATTGGCCAATCTCTCTAATATTAATTATCCTTAAAATAGATAACCAGAAAAAACTTTTTTAACATCGATCGCGCTTCTCGCACCATGGAACAACCTGTCAGTTGGATTATTCCCCGTCATCCCCGTCCCGATTATCCCCTGTTTGTATTTTTACCCGGAATGGATGGCAGCGGCCAACTATACTATCGTCAGATTAAAAACCTTGCCCCTTACTTCGATCTACGTTGTTTGGTGATTTCCCCGCAATATCTCGGTGATTGGGAGGAATTAAGCACCCTCGTGATCGCTTTATTGGAACAGGAATTAAAGCGACAATCGAGAAAAGTCTATCTCTGCGGTGAGTCTTTTGGCGGCTGTTTAGCCTTGAAAATAGCAACAAAATCACCAAAATTAATTAAAAAACTGATTTTAATTAACCCTGCTTCTTCTTTTAATCAAAGACCTCTTTTAAGCTTGGGAATCGGTATCACCCAGATGATGCCCGATTTCATCCAAGGCAGCTCGGCACTAACTATTTTACCCTTTCTGGCCGCTCTGGGTCGAATATCCCGGGAAGATCGCCGCTCTCTCCTCAAAGCCATGCAATACGTCCCACTGAAGACGATTAGCTGGCGTTTATCCCAGTTACAACGGTTTCAGGTTAGTGCCAGCGAGTTAAAACGTCTGCAATTGGGGGTGTTAGTGATAGCCAGTCAAGGCGACCGACTGTTACCATCGGTAGCGGAGGCTAAACGCCTAATTCAGCAGTTACCCGCGGCAAAATTAACGATTCTGCCCCATAGTGGTCACGCTTGCCTGCTGGAAACCGATATTCATCTCAAAGACATTCTCCATCACCATGCTTGTCTCCCCCGAAGCCTACCCGCAAAAAGTCACTGAGGATGGTTCTTATACCTTTTTTTCGACCGAATTCGGCGAATGTTATCATTCTACCTCTGGGGCAAGGGAAGAGGCTGAGAAAAAATTTATCCTCTCTAGTCGTCTGACAGCAAAAGCAGACCAGAGCAATAATCTGAAAATTCTTGACATTTGTTACGGCTTAGGGTATAATAGCGCCGCGGCCTTAGCGGCCATTTGGCAAGTTAGGGGGGATTGTCGGGTAGAATTATTAGCTTTGGAAAGCGATCGAGTGGTTCCCCTAGCAGCTATTAGAGAAAATCTCTTAAATAGTTGGAGTCAACCAATTCCCGAATATTTAAATGATTTTGCCCATAATCACCGGCTAGACCTGCCTAATCTCACGGCTAAACTGTTAATCGGGGATGCGCGACAGACGATAACCAAGGTGATTGAGGCGGGTTTTCAAGCGGAGGCAATTTTTCTCGACCCCTTTTCCCCGGGTAAATGTCCGCAACTGTGGACGGTGGAGTTTTTAGCTTTAGTGGCGAAATGCCTGAGTCCGACGGGTTATTTAGTCACCTATTCCTGTGCTGCCTCGGTGCGAAGGGCTTTACAATTAGCAGGATTGCAGATTGGGGCCACCGATAGCGTCGGTCGGCGATCGCCGGGGACAATAGCCAGTTTTTTGTCCTTACCCCCATCTTTATCGGCACAGGAACGGGAACATCTGCAAACTAAGGCCGCTATTCCCTATCGAGATCCGACTTTAAGCGACCCAGCCGAAGTGATTATACAACGTCGTCGCAGCGAACAGGCACTCTGTGACTTAGAACCGACTAGCCACTGGAAAAAACGTTGGCAAAGAGCGGTGAGTTCGATCGAAATCTCGGAATGAGAATAGTGTGGTTAAATGCCTGATAATTCGGGCTTTTTGTTGAAGAAAAATTAAGCATCCTGCTGATCGGCTTGTTTTTTTTAGGCTAGTTAGATAGCATAGGTGTAAACAGGACGTTATCTGCACAAAAAAGGTTCCCCGATCAGATAGATTTTTTTATTAAACAAATTCAGCCTTAAGGCGATCAAGAGCAACCCTTCTTAACGATAAGTTTGCCGATCTAGTATATTTCTATTGTGTTTTTCGTGATCTAGTATTAGCTGGAGGACAGGAAAATGAGTAATAAGAACAACCCAAAATATGAAGAAATCAAAGGTAAACTGGAAAGGATTATCCCCTTGCCAGAACCGCAGCGAACTCTGGCTCTACATCGTATAGCAACGGAGCAGAAAGAAAGTTTTGACGAGATCCAAAAATATTTTAATCAGCGTATCAAGGAAAAGATTGATGAAAAATTAGACAGCATTAAAGATGAAAAAGATAATATTAAAAAGTTAAGGATTTTAAAAGAACTGTCCGAGTCTAATTTTTTGGGTTTTTCTTTAGATGAATATAAGGACTTACTAAAACAAACCAAGATTTTATCGGAAGAAGAAATTAGAAAGAGAATAAAAGAAATTAAGCAAAAAGCGAAAAACCCTATTCAAGAAGCCATCGATTTACAAAAGCTATCAGAAGATAGTGGCTTATCCCCAGAAGAATGCAAAAATTTATTAAATGAATACCGATTTGATTGGACTGATTTTGAGCTTATCCTCAAAATAGCCTCAATTGTTACCGCTTTAGGGATTTTTGCCGGTGTAATCACCTATTGGTGGGAAACGGATAAACGACGAGCGCAAGAGAATAATGATGCTTGGACTGTTCTCCGTTCAGCGAAAGAAGATCCTGCTAGTAACGGAAGAATTGATGCCTTGGAGTCTCTCAGTAGTGGTTGTAAAATGCCAGAAAATATATTTACTTGGCTATTAACAAAAGTTGGGATGCAAGAGGATTGTGTCAGATTGGTGGGGGTAAATCTCAAATCAGCTAATCTACCCAGAGTTGATATGTCAAATAATGATCTATCCAAGGCACAATTACAGAATGCCAATCTTGACGGAGCAAACCTCAAGGATGCCGATCTAGAGGGGGCCGATTTAACTGGAGCGAGTCTCAGAAAAGCTGACCTAACGGGAGCCGATTTAAGAGGGGCAAATTTACAGGATGTTAACCTGTCCAATGCCATTTTAAATGGAGCAAAGATCACCAATGCTAATCTAGAGGGAGCTAATTTATCTAATGCAGATTTGAGAAATGCTAATCTGCTGAACACTTCTTTAAAAGATGCACGTGTTGAAAATGCAATATATAACTTTAATACTCAACCTTTTAATTGGTATCCATCAGAAGAAAAAAAATATTTAATCTGTGATCGTGAAAAAGACGAAAAAGATATTAAAAATGAATGTAAGTCTCTCCAATTAAACCAAGCAGATTTACCGGAAGTAGATCTGAGCAACACCTATTTACAAAAAGCGAATCTAGGTCACGCTAATCTCAGAAATACCAAGTTAATTAATGCTGATTTGAGGGACGCTGATTTAACCTACGCAGATATCCGAGGGGCTGATTTTACCAGTGCTGTCTTGAAAGGTTTTAAGATCGATCATGCGATCTACGATGATCGTACTAAACTCGATAAAAGCATCTTTTTCAATCAGGCAAAGTTTTACAAAATTAGCTCTTTTAATCCCCTAAAAAGAGACTTGCAGCCAGCACAGAAGGACTTAAAAGATGCCGATCTAACACGCGCAGATCTCCGAAAAGCTGATTTAAGAGGAGTGGATTTAACAGGTGCAAATCTGGAGGGTGCTGATTTAAGAGGGGCGAATTTAGAGGGGGCTAAATTAGATAAAACTGAATTAAAGGGTGTTCTTTTTGATAAAGAAACGAAACTGGATGTTAAACCTCAAAAATTAATAGATGCTAAAGCTTATTATATTGAAAATAAAAATCCCGACAATCCTGGAGATTTAGTGGGAATAGATTTATCTAATCGAGATTTGGAAAAAACTGCTTTACAAGGAGTCAACCTTACTGGGGCTAAATTGGAGAAAGTCAACCTGATTGGTGCTGATTTGCAGGGAGCTATTTTAAGTTCTGCCACACTGCTAAAAGCCGATTTATCCCGTAGTAATCTTAGTCAGTCTTACCTGAACTTTGCCAAACTTCAAGGTGCTAACTTAAGTGGTGCTGATCTAAAAAAAGCTTCCCTCATCGGAGCTGATCTTAAAAATGCTCGTTTAAAAAGCTATCTGGATGCTAAAACCAATCTACAGGATGCAGTTTTAATTAAGGCAATTTTAGAATTAGCAGATTTAAAAGACGCAGTGTTAATTAATGCTAACTTAATGATGGCAAATCTCAAAGAAGCTAACCTAAAACAAGCGGATTTAAGACAGGCTAACCTAGAACACGCCGACTTGAGTTATGCCGATCTTACGGAAGCCGATTTAAGCGGTGCTAACTTAGAAAATGCTGACTTAAGAGGAGCAAATTTAATTAAGGTTAAAGTTGATAGCAGAACTAATTTTAAGGGAGCATTAATTAATGAAGAAACCAAGTTAAATTTTGAGATAACCAACAGTAACTTTAATGAAGTTGCCAAAAAATATGAAGAATTTTTAAAAGTAGTTTATTTTATTACTCGACGGATGCAATCTTCTTTAATTTTTAAAGATCCATCGAAATCAAAAATAGAAAACCTAAGTTGGTTTCCGACATCGAACAATTATAAAGGATTAATTGATTTACCAAAGAATCTTAAGGATTGTTCAGCTAATAATTTAACCAGAAAAATCGACTTAATCGGCATCGACTTGTCCGATCGAGATTTAACTAAAATCAACTTATCCTGTGTAGATTTAACCAAGATTAGTAAGAAAGGATTGAAAAATACTATTCTAGAAAAAGCTAATTTAATTGGAGTTAATTTAACAGGTATTAGTTTGGAGGGAGCGAAATTAGATAAAGCTATTTACGATCAGAGAACAATTAGCAAGGTCGATGATAAAAAATATCGAATATTATTTAAGCGAGCTTATAAAATTGAACCTAAGTCAGATTTGTCTGAAGCTGACTTATCCGATCAGGTTTTAGATGGCTTAGATTTACGAGATGCTATTTTAGAAAAGGCAGAATTGCCAAGAGCGCATTTAATAGGCACACAATTACAAGATGCTATTTTAAAAGATGCCGATTTAACCGGTGCAATTTTAAAAGATGCCGATTTAACCGGTGCAGATTTTACCGGTGCAAAGCTAAAAGAAGTGATCGGATTAACAGTCAAACAACTTGAAACTGTTAAAAGTCTCAAAGACGCTCAATTTAGTCCTGAATTATGTAAAGCTGTTCGAGAGGAACTCAAAGAAACTAAGGATAAAATTGCCGATTGTCCCCAATAAAGTTATACCAATTCTCTATAAGCTGATCACAATCGCCACCCATCACCATCAAAGGGAAAGCCAAATTTGATTAGGGAGTTGCCAGAAATTGACCGGGAGATAATTCGGCATTAACTAAAGACTTGATCGGGATTAATTTGACGGCACAAGCTTTTAATTCCGGTTGCAGGGAAATCGGACAAGCGGCCGGATGGGTGAGGCTATTAGCCTCAGCATTTTCTGCCCATAAAGCCCCCCAGTGCATCGGCACAAAGACACAATTAGGAGCAATTGCTTTGGTAATTAAAGCGGGAAAACGGGCAAAACCTCGACGAGAACGCACCTCCACCCATTCCCCAGCTTCTATGTGCAATTTTGCCGCATCTTGGGGATGAATTTCTATAAAAGGTGCGGGGTGCATTTTGACAATTTTCTCGATGCGGCCGGTGCGGGTTTGGGTGTGCCAGTGACCGTACAAACGCCCTACGGTCAACACTAGGGGATATTCCTCGTCCGGGGGTTCCGCTAAACCTTTACTGTGGTAGGCGGCGAAAACAGCACGACCATCGGCAGTATTAAATTTACCATCGGTATAAAGGCGTTTTGCGGCTGTTTTTTCGCTTTTATCGTCATCTTTAACTAAATTCCCCAGTAATTCCCCGGAATTAGCGGTTTTAGGAGCGGAAATTTCATCGATGGAATCGGGCCACGGTCGGGGAGTCTCGGCCAGGCGATCATAATTAATCGCCGTCATATCACAAGGACGTTTATATGTCAAGCGAATAAACTCGGAATGTACCTCGGCCGAATCCTGAAAATTAAATTGTGCCTGAAACCCCAAACGGCGACCAACTTCCGCGAAAATTTGCCAATCGGCCTGAGCTTGACCGACGGGAGAGCGAAAAGCTTTATTTAACGTCACCACGCGCTCAGAATTGGTCATTGTTCCCGTTTTTTCGCCCCATTGGGCCGCTGGCAGTAATAAATGGGCGTAGGCGCTGGTTTCTGTGGGATAGTAGGCATCCTGATAGATAGTAAAAGGTGATTTTAACAGGGCGGCCTTGGTGCGTTCTAGATCAGGCATACTAACGGCCGGATTAGTGGCGGCAATCCAGAGAAGTTTGACATCTCCCGTCTCCAAACCAGTAATCATACTCCAAGCATCGCGACCGGGGACGGGAGAAATCCGACCGGCGGGTAAACCCCAAGCTTGTTCCACTTCGGCCCGGTGTTGGGGATTTTTGACGGAACGATAACCGGGCAGAAGATGGCAGAGGCCGCCGGCTTCCCTTCCCCCCATGGCGTTGGGTTGTCCGGTTAGGGAAAAAGGACCGGCCCCCGGTTTACCGATATTAGCCGTCATTAGGTGTAAATTGATTAAAGTGCGGGCTTTGGCCGTGCCTTCCCTAGATTGATTGATGCCCATCGACCAGAGGGAAAGCACTCTTTTCGATTCGGCCCAGTAGCGGGCAGCCTGTTCTAAATCCTCGATGGGGATACCGCATTTAGGGGCGACTATTTCCGGGGGATAATGGCGGATAATTTCGGCGTATTTGGGGAAATCCCGGGTGCATTTATCGATAAAATAGGTATCGATCGCACCCCAATTCAGTAACAGGTGGGCAATACCGTTAAATAGGTCAATATCGGTCCCCGGGTTAATGGCTAGGTGGAGATTAGCGGCCTTGGCGGTTTTGGTGCTGCGGGGATCGACGACGATTAATTTCGCTTGTTGGTTGCCTTTGAGATACTTGTGCAGACGGTTAAAGATGATGGGGTGACATTCGGCCGTATTTGTCCCCACCAAAAAGGCACAATCGGTTAATTCTAGGTCATCGTAACAGCAGGGGGGACCGTCGGACCCGAAACTGTCCAGATAAGCGGCCACGGCCGAAGACATACAGAGACGGGAATTAGCATCAAAGTTATTGACTCCCAGACAGCCCTTGACCAGTTTTTGGGCGATGTAGTAATCTTCGGTGTGAAATTGTCCCGAACCGTATAGACAGATACTTTCCTTTTCCCCCTGAGCGATTAGAGTTTGCATCTGGTTAACGATGCGATCGAGGGCTTCTTCCCAAGTACAAAGACGAAATTGCTCTTGGAGAGAATCGCGGATCATCGGGGTTTTGAGGCGATTTTTATCGATCGATTCCGCTACGGTGGCCCCTTTAACACAGACCATACCTTGACTGGAGGGGTGGGACTTGTCCCCGAAGACTTTCCATGCTTGTCCGGCCGACGCGGGGGGGGTGACTGTCAAACCACAACCTACTCCACAGTAAGGACATTGGGTTTTTGTCGATTCAGTCATAAGCAGTTGGTCTGATTAGTGGCGCTGTCTTTAGGCATACTTAAGATAGTCGGCAGATTTTATCGGCGAAATTGTAGTTATTAATACAATTTATTAGATGCCTTAGCCAAATTGCCATTTTCGTGATGCAAATCGCGCATTAAACCTGGCTGGCGTTGTCAGATCAGAATAGGAAAGATGGAATGCAATCCTTGCTATCAAAGTAATTTCAGTTCCGGTGCTGATTCGGAGCATCTTTCAATTTGACAACGCCGACAACGCCTATTGTAGGGCTAATTCATGAATTAGCCCTACAGCTATTACCTAGCTATATTCCACTGCTAAATCGAGCGACTCTTGTTCCCCACTTAAGCCCGCCCTAAGGCACTATTCGTTCATTAAACACTATAGGAAAGATGCCATGGCATCTTTCCTATCAAAGTAATTTCAGTTCCGGTGCTGATTCGGAGCATCTTTCAATTTGACAACGCCAACTGGCTAGATAAAAAGCATACACTTGTTCTCGTGTTGAAAAAGAATCGGGATAGGATAATAGTAGTCTCTAGGGTGGGGAAAAAGTTTTCAGCCAGTCATGACCTACGAACCTCTACATCATAAGTATCGTCCCCAAACCTTTGCCGATTTGGTGGGACAATCAGCGATCGCCACGACCTTGAGTAATGCCTTAATCAGTGAGCGAATCGCCCCTGCATACCTATTTACTGGACCCAGAGGCACGGGGAAAACCTCCTCGGCGCGAATTTTAGCCAAATCCCTCAACTGTCTGTCTAGTGACCATCCGACACCGATTCCCTGCGGTAAGTGTTCCGTCTGTCAAGCGATCGCCAATGGTTCCGCTTTAGACGTGATCGAAATTGATGCCGCTAGTAATACCGGTGTGGATAACATTCGGGAAATTATCGAGCGATCGCAATTTGCCCCCGTCCAATGTCGTTATAAAGTCTATGTCATCGATGAATGCCATATGCTCAGTACGGCGGCCTTTAATGCTTTGCTGAAAACTCTGGAAGAACCGCCGGATCGAGTGATTTTTGTGCTTGCTACCACCGATCCTCAGCGTGTCTTGCCTACCATCATCTCCCGTTGTCAACGCTTTGATTATCGCCGTATTGCTCTCGATGCGATGGTGGCACACCTGCAAAAAATCGCCCAAATAGAAGCGATCGATATTAACCTAGAAGCATTAACCCTAGTGGCTCAGATCGCTAACGGTGGTTTACGGGATGCCGAAAGTCTTCTTGATCAATTAAGTTTACTCGCAGGAACGATTACGGCCGAGCGAGTCTGGGATTTGGTCGGTGCAGTCCCCGAAAGAGACCTCTTAACCCTACTTAAAGTCATTCATAGCAATATTCCCGATCAAGTTATCGAACAATGTCGCCATCTGATGAATCGCGGTAAGGAACCTTTAATCGTCTTGCAAAATCTAGCGGGGTTCTATTTAAACCTACTTTTAGCCAAAACCGCCCCTAATCGTCCAGAAATGGTCGCTGTCACTGCTCCCACTTGGCAGGAATTGTGTACGGAAGCGCGTACTTGGTCTTTAGAGGAAATTCTCCGTGGTCAACAACTGCTTAAAGACAGCGAAACGCAACTAAAAAACACCACTCAACCCCGTCTCTGGTTAGAAGTCACTCTCTTAGGACTGTTACCACAAGCACAGGTGATTCCTCTAGTTGCCACGGTAGCGCCTTCCCGTCCCCAAACCAGCGTCGAGAGGCCCCCGGAAGTGATCACAGCGCCGGCACCGGTGAATGAACCGATCAAACCGGCGGTTATCACCCCGACAACTAGCGTCGCAGTGCCGAAAACTGAGGTTAAAACTGTTGCCAGTGATGACAATCATGAACAAATTTGGCAGCAGGTTTTAGAAGTAATGGAACCCCCCACTACTCGCACTCTCCTACGTCAGCACGGCAGTCTTTTTAATATGGAAGAATCGAGCGCTTATTTAAGCATATCTTCGGAACAATTGTTAAAAATGGCCCGGCTACGCTTGACTAATATTGAGTCAGCTTTCGAGGCAGTTTTTCAGCGCCGGATTAAAGTTCATTTACAGGTAGGTTCCGCCACTGCTGCCATGGCTGCGGAAGTTTCCCCATCCCCGGCGGCCACGATACAACCACCACCAGAAACCGCACCACCTCCACCAATAACTCCCGAAAATAAAGTTATGACCGTGGTGGATATTCCCCCAGTCAAAGAAGCAATTATCGATAAAAAAGAAGCAAAGATCACTGCATCGGGAAACCCAAAAACTCTTAGCACAGAACTGCCCCAAAAAATCTTAAATTTTGATTCATCTTTAGAGACATTAGATCAAGATGTAGATGTTAGTGAAATTTTGGCGGCCGCTCAAAAGTTAGCGAAATCTTTTGATGGTGAAGTGGTCAATATGGGTTATTCACTGCCAGAAAATTCGGACGCAGAAACTAAAGTTAATAAGTCTCTGGAAAATATGACTATCGTGCGCGGGAGACCTGATGTTAACGAAATTTTAGAGAGTTTGGAGGAGGACGAAGACCTTCCTTTTTAAGGCTATCTCAACGGCTTGTGCTAAACTAATAGGATATGCCACGTCTCAGGATTGGCTATTCTTGCTCAAATTCTAGCTACTAGACCTATGACACCCGAAACTAAGGCCAGAATCGATCAATTAGTCCAGAATAACAAAGTTCTTGTGTTCATGAAGGGCAATAAATTAATGCCTCAGTGTGGTTTCTCGAATAACGTCATACAAATTCTCAATATTCTGGGGGTTTCCTACGAAACTGTCGATATTCTCCAAGATCAGGAGTTAAGACAAGGAGTTAAGGAGTATTCCAATTGGCCGACTATTCCCCAAGTCTATATCAACGGTCAGTTTATTGGTGGTTCCGACATTATGATCGAACTCTATCAAAATGGGGAACTACAACAAATAGTCGAGGTAGCCTTAGCTTCCTAAAAATTTTCTAGGTTAGGTTAGCTATCCTAACCTAGTTTAAAGTTGCCCAACTAGCAATCTTGGCAGAGGTGATGATTGTGACAATTCGAGAAACTGCAATTTCTAAGCTAGATCAACTCCCTGAAGTCCTTGTTCAGGAAGTAAGCGACTTTATTGATCTTCTCGATCATAAATATCGAGTCAAAACCTTTGACACTCAGCCTGATGGAAAACTGATAGAAAGATGGTTACAATGGTTTGAAGCCGTAGATGGCTTAACTGTCAATTCACCGGAACCAATAAACGACTACCAGCAACTGCTGCTCGAAAAATATCGGCAACAAGGACTAGAGCTATGATCCTGTGTGATGCAGGAGTGCTGCTTTGTTTGGTTGATCGCACCCAACCCCAACATAAAGCCTACAGAAATACAGTAATGCGTTTAGCAAAGCCTCTCGTCACAACTTGGTCATGCCTGACCGAAGCCATGTACCTTGCGCTGCATCGGGGTGGTTGGCAAATGCAAAAACAACTGGGACAACTTCTTTTAGATAAACTGCTGGTGGTTTACAATATTCAGGAAAGTGATTTCAGTCGCCTGTTGGGGTTGATGGAGCAATACCGCGATCGACCGATGGACTTGGCAGATGCAACCCTAGTTTTAGTAGCTGAAAAGACTGGGTATCGGCAAATTCTCACCCTCGATGCGGATTTCCTGTTTTATCGGATTCAAAACCAAGGAAGCTTTGATATTATTCAAGGATAGTCATGGAAAATCTGCTTTCAACGGCCTATAACTCCACCGATAGAAAATGTTCCCCTTTAAAACTGTCCCTTGAATTCCTCTCTATCTTTTGCTATGAGGAAACTTTGTTGGGGGATACCGATGTGAATTCCCTTCTCCTCAAAAGCAATCTTTAGACGACGACGATACTCTCTTTCTATGTCCCATTGTCGTAATCTTTTGACGACAATTCTGAGCATAATTTCCATTCCCGTGTGAGAAACCCGACTGACACCAGCAACCTGCACGGGATCGATGATATCTTTTTGCCATTGTGGATCTACAGCCATATTTTCAGCGATGGCTGCCATTAAAGCGATCGCCAGATCTGGCTCGGTGTCATAGGCGACTTCGATGGTAAAATTGACCCGCGCCCAATCTTTACTGAGGTTGTGTGCGCTAATAATTTGGTTATGGGCAATAGTGATTAAACGTCCATCAGCAGCCCGCAATTGAGTCGCTCGCAAACTCATATTTTCCACCAAACCAGTAAACTCCTGAAACTGGATCATATCACCGACAGTGTATTGGTCTTCAAAGACAATCAGAAAACCGTTAATCCAATCTTTTAAAAGATCCTGAAAGGCAAAGGTGAGCAATGCTCCCACTAAACCGGCTCCCGTGAGTAAAAAGGCGAAAGAAAGACCCATCCAACTCAAAAAAATCAAAATTCCTAGAAAAATGGCGATAAATGTGATCATTTCTCGCCCAACTTCTAATAAAGTGGGAGCGCGCAGAATCCTCCTTTCCAAATTTTCGGAAAACACCGCGCCTTCCTCTACCCACTCCCGTAGCCGAAAATTAACGTAGAGATTAATCATATTGCTCACTGATGTCAGCAGCAACCAGATAATAAAAATCCGTAAAGGAATACGAATTATTCCGCGTCCTTCTAGCCTAGTTTCAGGAAATACATACAAAATCGCCGCTATTCCGCCAAACCAAAGCAGTATCAGTCCAATAAGGGCCAGTCTTTTCCAGAGAATATTTAGCGTCAGTTGTCGCTGAATATCAGCCTGTTGACGGAAATTAGAGGAATCTTCTAGAGCGGCTAAAATCGGTTCTTGGGAGCGATCTTTTCTGGGGGGGGAATTTATAGGTAAATTTCGATCGGATTGACTTTTAGCTTGTTTTTTGAGGAGATTGAAGCGATTTCTTAGGTGTTTCTGCCACCAAATTGATACCCAGCTTAAGAAAGTTAGCCCCAAAATAATTATAGTGGCAGTCATTACCTGTTGCCGACGAGGGGCGGGCTGACGTTCTTGCCAAGCTTGGAGCAAAGCTGTTTGGATGATTTTAACCCATCTGTCCGCTAAATCGCCAACAGAAGAAGAATCGATCAGGGCATCAACTTCTGTTACTGTCAGAATTACCTGTTGCGGTAAATTCTGGTTATCCTTGGCCACAATCACGGTTAAATTATTGAGAGTCGCCGTACTTACTTGCAGGGTTGTCGGATCGAAACCCCGATTGATAATATTATTTAAGCCCCTTTCAATGCGTCTAGCCCGTCTTTGTACCGGGGAGACTTCCTGGGCTGCTTCCACCCTAGAAGCGGTAAAATCTTGGGAGGCAATCTCAAATAAGGCAAATCCATCTAGATGCACGGAAGCATATTCTATATCCCCGGCTACAAAAATCCTTGTCCCCGTGGGAGATGCAAATGGAACTAGAAAATTTTGGCCTAGGGATGGCAGGGAATTAAGAACAAATATACTAACTAAGAGGCAACCCGCCAATCCTTGAATGACCAGATTGAAAATTTTTCTCCGTTGCCATCGTCCCATTGCCTAAGTTTCCTTTTTGATTAACAATGATCTTTACCCGCTTTCTCAGCTTATAGCAGTTATCTTAATGGTGAGATAGGAAGTTTTCGTTTTGGGGAGTCGGTTATCAGCTTTTTAGCTATCAGCCGTCAGCTTTTATTTATTCTCCCTTCTCTCTTCTCCCTTCTCCCTTCTACCCTCTCCCCAACCCCAACCCCTCACTGATAACTGATTACTGATAACTGAAATCCCCAACACCCTACTTAACTTCTCATGTCCAATATTTCCCCAGAGTGGCGCAAGGAAATTACCTCTTTACCCCCTTGGTTACGGCGTTCGCTCGGCAAATCTAGCGAAATTTCCACGGTTCAGCGCATTATCAAACAAAGGAACATTCATACTATCTGCGAGGAGGGTCGCTGTCCCAATCGCGGCGAATGTTATGCCCAAGGTACGGCGACTTTTTTGTTGATGGGTCCCACCTGTACCCGGTCCTGTGCTTTTTGTCAAGTGGATAAGGGTCATGCACCCATGCCTCTCGATGTGGAGGAACCGCAAAAAGTGGCAGAAGCGGTGCAATTGTTAAATTTAAGTTACGTTGTCTTGACTTCTGTAGCCAGAGATGATCTGGAAGACGGCGGAGCCAGTTGGTTCGTGCGGACGATGACAGCCATTCGCGAACTCAATCCCCACACTTTAATTGAAGTGTTAACCCCGGATTTTGCTGGAGGCAAGGGAAGTCAACAGGAACGGGTGGCGACGGTGGTAGG
Organism: Microcystis flos-aquae FACHB-1344; assembly: GCF_014698375.1. Classification (NCBI taxonomy): domain Bacteria; kingdom Bacillati; phylum Cyanobacteriota; class Cyanophyceae; order Chroococcales; family Microcystaceae; genus Microcystis; species Microcystis flos-aquae. Next base: position 30,629 of record NZ_JACJSW010000084.1, read on the forward strand.
GGCAAAACCTGCCTGTTACAATCACAATATCGAGACGGTGCGCCGTTTGCAAAAGCCGGTTAGACGCGGGGCTAAATACGATCGCTCTTTGGCGGTTTTGCGTTATGTTAAGGAAATCGATCGGTCAATTCCGACGAAATCTGGCTTAATGGTCGGTCACGGTGAGACAAAAGAGGAAATTATCGAGACTTTGGCAGATTTACGGGCGATCGACTGCGATCGAGTTACTATTGGTCAATATATGCGTCCTTCTCTGGAACATTTGCTCGTACAGAAATATTGGACTCCCGCAGAATTTAGCGAGTTGGGAGAAATTGCCCAAAAAATGGGGTTTTCTCAGGTTCGATCCGGCCCCCTAGTCCGCAGTTCCTATCATGCGGGAGAGTAAATCAGTGATTAGTTATCAGTGATCAGATGTAAGTTTTAAGTTAATTTTTGTAAATCTACCAAGTTGGGATTTTTACGGGGAAACTCTCGGCTAAAATTGGGCGTTACTTCCGATTTTATCACTCAATCCAAGCTTTTGGGGGGTTCTACCCCCCAAACCCCCCGTTGGGGGCGTGGCGCCGCCCCCAAACCCCCCGCGCATTAGTTTTTCGGTGGGATGCTTACACGCAGCTGCTGATACGTCTGTAATAATTTAAGAGTCACTGATAATTGCTGATTGTCGGTATTTCTGCAAATGTTAGATGCACCCTTCCTAATTCCTAGTTCCTAATTCCCCACTTCCCTGATCAAGATGAATTTAGAAGCAATCATCCTAGAGGAAATTAAACAATCAGCAGCGGGTCGAATTAGCTTCGAGCGCTGGATGGATTTAGCTCTTTATCACCCCGATTATGGCTATTACACCGCTGGAAAAGTAGAAATTGGCTCAAAAGGAGATTTTTTTACTTCCTCGTCCCTAGGGGCAGATTTTGGCCAATTGTTGGCAGAGCAATTTGTCGAGATGGCGGAATTTTTGGGCAATTCGCGAGGATTTACTTTAGTGGAAGTGGGAGCAGGTTCGGGAATTTTAGCGAAGGATATCCTTGATTATTTAAGTGATAGCTATGCTGATTTTTATCAAAATCTCAGTTATATAATTATCGAACAATCTCAGAAACTCAGGGAAAGACAACAGGCAACTTTAGCGGGATATTCCCCGGTATCTTGGCAAAGTTGGCCGGATTTAGCCGATAATTCCCTTGTGGGTTGTGTGTTTAGTAATGAGTTAATCGATGCTTTTCCTGTCCATCGAGTTGTGATCGAGTCGGGAGAATTGCGAGAAATTTATCTGGGATTGGGGGAACCTTTTCAGGAGATTATCGCAGATTTATCCACCGACAGAATCAAAGACTATTTTGATTTAGTGGGGATAAATATTCCTTCACCACTTTATCGGGAGGGTTATCAAACTGAGGTAAACTTATTAGCTTTAGACTGGTTAGAAACCGTTAATCGGAAACTCGATCGAGGTTATATCTTAACCATAGATTACGGTTACACTGCCGAAAAATATTATCATCCCCAAAGAAGTCAAGGAACCCTACAATGTTATCGACAACATCAGCGTCATGATCATGCTTATTTGTGGGTGGGAGAACAAGATATTACCACTCATGTGGATTTTACCGCTTTACAACGTCAAGGGGAGAAATTAGGCTTAAAAAATCTCGGTTTTACTCAGCAAGGATTATTTTTAATGGCTTTGGGATTAGGGGATAGATTAAAGGAACTTTCTCAAGGAAAAATCGATATATTAACTATATTTCAGCGTCGAGATGCCTTACATCAATTAATCAATCCCACCGGTTTAGGAGGATTTGGAGTGTTAATTCAGGGGAAAGGAGTAGAAGAAAGAATACTTAAGGGATTAAGTAAATAACTAAAAAAAAGGGCTGAATGCTGTTAACTTTCAGCCCCAAGAAATAATTAAGCTCCTACGGATTCTTTAGCCGCATACATTACCTCTAAAGTTATTTCACCAATACCTCGCTCCCGGGCGAATTTTTCGGTATTTCGTTTAACTTTCCCCCGCACAAAACCGGGTATTTTCTGTAATTCTGCCGTCGCTTCCTTATTCCAATTTAGGTCAGAATCTGCCGAAATACCCTTAGTAATTACCTCTTTTGTATCATGACCACCGAATATCTCTAATAGGTGATCTTCCATACCCAAAGTAAAGGAATTATAGACCAAATCGGCGATCTGATTAGTGCCTTCGTAACCTAAGAAAGGTTTATAACCGAGGGGGAAATTTTGGATATGAATAGGTGCGGCAATTACTCCACAGGGAATATCTAAACGTTTGCCCACATGACGTTCCATTTGAGTACCAAATATCGCCGCTGGTTCCAAGCGAGCAATAGCATCTCCTATCGCCCCATTATCATCACTAATTAACACTTCATCGCAATATTCACTCACTTGTTCCCGGAACCAATCCGCGTCATACTTGCAATAAGTACCCGCTAAAACCACATGGATTCCCATCTCTCTGGCGAGAATTTTTGTCATAGCGGCCGCGTGGGTATTATCACCAAAAACCACCGCTTTTTTGCCCGTTAAATTCTGACAGTCAATGGAACGAGAAAACCAAGCAGCTTGGGAGATATGCAGAGTTTGTTCATTGATAAAATCTTCGTAATCTACTGCTGCACCTTGGGGATTAATTACCTCTTGGATTTTGCGAATACAGCGCGCTGTTTCCACTACTCCCATGGGGGTAATATCAACGTAGGGCATAGCGAATTCGCTTTCGAGATATTTGGCTGTCATTAATCCCACTTCTCGATAGGGAACCAGATTAAACCAAGCGCGGGGCAGATTTTTTAAGTTGTCCACCGAGGCAGCTTCGGGAATAATTTCATTAACTTCAATGTCCAAATCTGCCATTAACCGCTTTAATTCCGTGCGATCATGTTGGTTATGGAAACCGAGGGTGGTAATACCGATAATATTAACCGAAGGTTTAGGGGTTTTCTGCGAGATAATTTCCCCCTTTCTCTGGGCCTTATCGAGATAATATTTGATAATTTGATAGAGAGTTTTATCGGCCGCTTGTAGTTCATTATAGCGGTAGTGGTTGACATCGGCCAGCAGCACATCCCCCTCGGCATCCTGTCGCGCTCTTTCGACAAAGTTTTGTAAATCCTCTTGGAGAATGCTGGAGGTACAGGTGGGAGTTAAAACGATTAAATCGGGACTTTCTTCGCGATCTTTGCGAACAATATTATCGACGACTTTTTCTTGGGAACCCCGGGCTAAAACATTACGATCGACAATACTAGCAGTGACGGGGGTAAAATTACGCTCCCTTTCCAGCATCGAGCGCATGACGTTAAAATAATCGTCTCCCAGAGGAGCGTGCATGATAGCATGAACATTTTTAAAGGAACTGGCGATCCTTAAAGTGCCAATATGAGCGGGACCCGCATACATCCAATAGGCCAATTTCATAGAGGGTTCTCCTACAGTCAGACTTTTTTGATTGTCTCAGACTTTACCGATTTAGGAGTGAACGCTTAACGGAAGATTACAAAAAGTCCCCATGCAGATTAAGTATCTTTTTGGGGAAAAATGACACAAATATTAATATTAACTTTTTTAACAATTTATGTCATGAGGGCAAAAATTTCTTTACCGACCGCTTGGTAACAAAGCCAACCGAAATTCGACCGGGGGTCGGGATAATCTTTGACGATGACTCCCTTTTCGGCCGCTCGTTCAAAAGCAACTAAACGGGGAATTTCTCGCTTAAATACGGGTAATTTTGCTTCTTCTAGAGCTTTCCGCGCTTCTCGTCCTGTTTTTGTCCGTGAATCCACTTGGGTTAAAAGAACTCGATAATTATCGGTCATCGTGGACAGCAATTCTACCGCTTTAATCGTGACATCGATATCGAGATGATTGGGAGTGGTGGGTAGGATTAATAAATCGCTGCCCTGAGCTAAATCTTTTAACTCGTCTGGCTCCGGCCGGGCCTGGGTATCGACGATAATATGAGTGTATTGTTTCACCAGTCCCGTCGCTCCAGCTTGGGACGCTACCATAAAAGGAAGGGTGTCTTCCCGGGACCAATGGAGAGCCGAACGATTTTTATCCGCATCAATCAATAAGGTGGGCGCTTTTTCTTGAAAATAGGCGGCCAAATGAATCGATGTGGTGGTTTTCCCGACCCCTCCCTTCAGTGCTACGACGGAAATAATCATGAACGGCTCGATGGAATAAATGGGTATTTTCTAGTGTACTCCCAGACGGACTGAAAACCGTCTAAGTTTCCCCCCAGAAAAGCTATCAGTCAGGATTGTAGATTTTTGAGCGTGGCTCTGTCGACATTATGCTCTCCCGATCGATCACTTTTTCCGCTCACCACAACTACGGCAGCGTCTTCAATGTTGAACCAATTCTTAGCAATAGCGATCGCTTTCATGATTGGGTTAACTGGTCAATTAGTCCTCTCTTTACCCGCTACTCGTTTATCCGATCGAGAAATCTCTCAACAATTACAGACTATCCCGGGTTGGCAGTTACGAGATCAACGGATTGAAAAAACTTTTAAATTTAACAATTTTATCGAAGCGATCGCTTTTGTTAATCGCTTAGTTACTCCAGCTGAATTCCTAGGTCATCATCCTGATATTACCATCAATTACAATCGCGTCACTCTTTCCCTCACTACCCATGAAGTGGGAGGTTTAAGTAACTTAGATTTTGATTTAGCTCAACAAATCGATCGCCTGATTCCCTAGTTTTAAATCAGCTTTAACCCACACAGCTATCATCTTGACGAATATCCCAACTACCATCAACACGGAATAAAAATAAACAGCGTTTGTCGGGTGTACCGGAAGCAACTAAAGTAATTCTGCCCAACTGTCCCCAAGAACCCCCTAAACCCCCCTTTGTATCGGCCCAACTAGCGCGATAAATTGTCCCTTGATTACCGACAGGTCCACTAACTCGGCGTAGGGTAGAATTATCAGTATCGATGCTAACACCACGAGTGATGGGAGTCCAATCGGTGACATTTTCACATTCGTCTCCTTGTACTTTTGCCACTTTAATCTGTTCGGTTTCACTGGCTGCCATGCACAAAGATAGGGGATGAAAACCTTCTCCTGTGGCTTGATAACGGGTATGTTTCCACTGTTGTGATATTTCAAAGGTGGCGATATTTAAGCGAATCCAAGCCATTAAACGATGATAAACAGAAAGGGCAAGAGTTAAGAGAATTCCTAATAAAATTAGGGTAACTAACATCTCGACTTGAGTTAAGCCAGAGCTGGATTTTTGCCGATTAAAAAGCTGTAAATTGCGAAAAGTATTGGGAGAAAGGTCGAAGATATTCATGAGCCTCATCTTGCCTTTTTATTTTCAATAAATTATGTAGTTAGCAAGGAGCAACAATTAATTTGCTCTAGGATAATCCACATAATTTCTTGCTGTTATTACGGACAAAATTGACTGCGATCTCTATTTTTCCTGATATGGGCAAAAATGAGCTAAATAAAAGCAATTTTCTGATTTTTTGCTCAATTTAGTTTATTTGCTCTGTTTATATAGCAAAATGTCCCACTAACGAATAAATCCCAATTGTCGTCTGGCCTCGAATAATCCGATGGCCACACTAACGGAAAGATTTAAACTTCTCACCCCCGGTTCTGCCATGGGAATATAAACCGTGTCATCACATTGATTTAATAAATCTGCCGGAATACCGTCGGTTTCACTGCCAAAAAGTAGCCAATCTCCGCTTTGATAGCTGTATTCCACATAACTACTGCTGCCGCGCACTGTAAACCCGATCGCCCTTCCGCCGCTCTTTTGTTGATATACACAAAAGTCATTAATTGTCAAGTGGTACATAAGTTTTACATAAGGCCAATAATCTAAGCCGGCCCGCTTCAGATAGCGATCGCTAATTTCAAAACCCAAAGGACCAACTAAATGCAATTCTGTCCTCGTTGCGGCGCAAGTACGGGCAATATTCCCCGTATTTGGCGGAATTTGCGGATTGATTAAAACCACTCGTAAAATCGCTTCAGTCATCAGTTATCAGTTATCAGTTATCAGTTATCAGTTCACTGTTCACGGCAAAAAACTCCCCACCTCTCAATTCATAATTGATAATTTAAATTTATAATTCCCACTTCCCATCTCCCTTGGGTGAGGACTAACTATACTGGATTCTGCCCCACCCTAGTCAAACTTATTTTAATTTAATTGGTATAACTATCCATACTCAACGGGACTAAATCGCCATGGATGGTCAAACCTAACAACATTGTTGCATTAGCGGGGATTAACTTGCCTGTAAGAGCGCAAATCTCATTTTTTCTAGCTGTAGCGTTAAATACTGCCCTTATATCGGCGGCACAAAACTGAGGTCGATAATCTCCTGATTTCTGCTGAACGAAATTCCACAAGACATCGCGAATGAGTGCTTGATATCCTTGATTGCCGGAAATCTCTTTCAGCTTGTCCTTGAGGACTCTTTCCAGACGAATGCTGGTGACTTCCATATCGGTAGTGGTGGTGCGTGTGATTGTCCGCATAATTTTTTCTCCCGAATACTAAACCTATTGATGTTACAAGTGTAGTATAAGCAAGATACCTTTAACAAGCACAACCGGCGAAACCATCACCTCTGCTGCTCTTTTATTGTCACCTCTAAGGAAAAACCGTATCTAGTCAGAATCCTATTTTGGTGCTAAAAAAAAACATTGCTCATAGCCTATTTATTAAGAAAATTTTAGGTAGAGTGCGTTAGGCATCTCTTGTTTTTAGGAAAAAAATCAAGATATTGTTAAAGAACGGATATTTAATTAGTAAAACTTATTACATAAAGGACAAGAGAGCCATTTATTCTCCTGATTTACTCTATTATTGGTCAAGTAAACCGTCTTTAATTTCCCTTCTTATCTCATTTAAGTATTGGGAAGCTTGCTGATAATTAGTATGATCTTGATCGTTTATTTCTACCCCTTCTGTTGGTTTTAATACTGATGTATTATTGGGATCAATAAATTTTGGGATCGGTAATTTAATCGGGATAACTTGATGATTATAAAAATAGGTAGCAAAATCAAAATAAACGAATTTAGAATCAAAAACAATCCATTCTTTGTCAATTAATTGTAGCTTAGTATCTTTGACATCAAAAGCGTATAAAAAAGCGGCGGCATAAAAACCAGCATAATAGAAAAAGTCATTATCATTGCTAAAACTGCAACCAGAAGCTGTAGTGGGATGACCAGGACATATATGAGGTATAAATTCTTCTCTAGAATGATATTTTTTTATTTTTTCTAACACAAACTATCGTATTTAGGACGAAAACAACATACGGTATGACCATAGACAGACGTTAAAAAAAGCCAGGACTTTTATATCTGAACTTCCCCCATACATATATACCATAATAGCCCAAAACCCTTATCCATCAATGGATGTACCCCCTTAACTTTTCTTAGTGTACCCATGTAATTTGTAACATTTCTTAATGGACAAGAATTCTCTCTATTTGCTAGAATGGTAGTCATGTATATAGAAAAAGTTCCTAACCGTAATTCCCCCCCCGCTGTCCTTCTTCGTGAATCCTATCGAGAAGGAGATCAAGTCAAAAAAAGAACCCTGGCCAACCTCTCAAAATTACCCGATGATATTATCGACAATCTAAAACTGGCTCTTAAAGGGGCAACACTGTCAATGACTGAAGGCATTCCCGCTCATTTTGAAGTGATTAGAAGTCTTCCTCATGGTCATGTAATGGCTATTTTAGAGACGATTAAAAAATTAGGTTTAGATAAAATAATCAGTGAAAAATCCTCTCGAATCAGAAACTTAGTGGTGGCGATGATTGTGGCAAGAATCATCAATCCTAAATCAAAACTAGCCACAGCGAGAGGGTTTAATAGTGAGACTTGCAGCCAGAGTTTAGGACAATTGTTAGACTTAGAGAAAGCCGATGAAGACGAATTATATAACGCCTTAGATTGGTTATTAGAAAAACAAGAGAAAATTGAGAAGCACCTAGCA
>NZ_JACJSW010000085.1:0-5098 GCF_014698375.1 Microcystis flos-aquae FACHB-1344
AGATAGTTTGTGCCGCTTAAATAAAGAGGTTTTGATAACCAAATTAAAGCAGCTCTAAAGAGTTTTGAGTTAAAAGTTAAACTTCAAGTTTTCATTCAGGACAAATGTACTGATTAACTAATTTTTTGGGGAAAATTAGTTAACCCATCATTATAACATATAATTAATTTGCAAGAGTTCTAATCACTACTATTAGCTTGACCCGCATAGATTGACATTCCTATAATGCTAAGAGATAGTAAGCTTATGATCGATTTGGTCTTCATTTTTTCAACTTCCTGAATACAGTAAAAACATCATTACAAGGGCTTTAGACCCAAATTTTCGGCAGTTAGTTCGGCACGATTACCGATCAACTTTATGTTAGGAAAAGCATACCTATTTTGCAATAAGTATAAATACTCAAGCTACCCCCAGAGCTTTTCTAGGAACTGCGACCGATACCGGATTCCGTTCTTTTTAAACTATCCCTTTTTTGCCTCTTCCAGGTCATGATAATGCTGATAAGCGCCGATTTCGGGGTTAAAGGGGGCGATTTCTTCAGTTACAGTTAATCCCAAACCTTCTAACATTGCCTGTAGGACAGAATCGGGGGACAGACGCAGGTAATCGGGATTAATTTCTAGGGCTACATGACGATTACCGAGGTGATAGGCAGCTTTGAGGAGTAAATCGGTTGAAGGGGCGGTAATAGTGATAACTGGTTCGGGTTTAGCAATGATTTGAATAATTTCGCCGTTTTCTCCCCGCAGGAAATCGCGGTCCTGTAGAATAGTGCCGCGGGGTAAACGAAAACAGAGGGAAAAACCTTCGGGACTGTCGAGACGATAACGGCTGCGGGTGCGTTCTTCGGCCGTGAGTAAAAGGCTAAAAACTACCGTTTCTGGGGGAGGTGGACTAGCGGTATGACGGGGGGGTAAGCGCTCGGTAAAAGTTAACATGGTAGTGGTCAATGGGAAAAAACATTCTTAATTGTAGCCCTGACTGCAGCTTGACCCGAAAAACTGAGGAACTTTTTCTATTTATTCTCCCGTTGCCGACGAATCATCTCATTTTGCACCCGTCGTCTCAAGTTATCATCGGTACGAATCCGGTTAGTAATGGCGTTAAATTGAGCTGCGGTGAAGCCATTATCTTTGACAATCTCTTTTGAGTTATTACAATAATCGACGGCAATTCTTTGGGCATTAGCGGGAAGATTATTAAAGCTCTCCCGTTGGTTACAGGTAATTGCTGGGGGACTTTTGCCTAAAATTTGCGAAATTGCCTGATAAGCTTGTTTTCTTTCGGTTTCGATCAACAAAACTGCGGTCGCATAACGTTTGATTTGGTCAGCCGTAAAATCTTGAGTATAAGCGGAAGACTGGAAACTAACTACCTCCGTCGTCCAAGAAAATTCGGGAATCAGACCGCCAAGAATGGCGATTACTGCCAAAAAAGTCACAATAAAAGAACGTCTTAAGCTTTGACCTAGATCGGCTAGGGGATAGCAGTAAATCACCATGCGAGTTTGTCGCTGAATAGATAATGATAGCAAACTTTCCAGTTAAATCCTGCTTTTTTGAATATTTTTAACGATCATAAGTTCCAATTCTAGCGAATATCTCCTAGTCCCGAACCTTAATTTTTGGGCAGAAATTGCTTTGGTAAACTTTTTTAACGTTTCTAGGGGGAAAATTAGTCAAAAATCTTTGAGAGAACCGATGAACGATTTTTGGGAAGTTAGGATGCCTATGGCTTTTAGAGAATATTTATCGGCAATTTAGCTGGCTAATCTCTTTTTATTAGCTTATATCGCTGTTAATCTCTCGCTTATTCCCTTTTGTCTCTCGCCTTGGCGGGGAATCGGGGGGAAATCCAGATAAATTAAAGGTTTCAGCGATTCCGATCGAGACAATTCCCGCTTAGAATAATGCAGTGGAATATATAGCCAATGGGGATTTGAGGGATTATTTAGTGATCTCGATCCTGGCGAGTCCTCAACAGGAGAACCATAAACTACTGACAACCACCCTAAACTCAGAAAAACCGCAAAACAAGGAGTTAGCGCATGAATAAAGGTGAATTAATCGATCAAATCGCTCTCAAAGCCTCTGTCACCAAAAAACAAGCAGATGCTGTTCTCACTGCCGCCATCGAAACCATTATCGAAGCGGTTTCTGAGGGGGACAAAGTAACCCTAGTAGGATTCGGTTCCTTCGAGGCCCGGGAACGTCAGGCCAGGGAAGGACGCAACCCAAAAACCGGCGATAAGATGGAGATTCCGGCCACTCGCGTCCCGGCTTTCTCGGCGGGTAAACTGTTTAAAGACAGAGTGGCCCCAGATAAGGAATAATTACTGTTAAGCTTGGATCGCTGTAAGTCTTTTGCCTAGACCTAAACATGGTGGTAATCTTGACTGGGCGGCCGCCATTGCCGGCTGTCCGGTTTCCTCTATTCTCGATTTTTCTGCCAGTATCAACCCCCTCGGTCCGCCGGAAAGCACCCTAACCGCTATTAAAAGCCATTTAACCAGTCTGACTCGTTATCCTGACCCCGAGTATTGGCAGTTGCGTTCTGCCCTCGCTCAATGGCACAATATTGGTCCAGATTGGATTCTCCCCGGCAATGGTGCGGCTGAGTTATTAACCTGGGCCGGCCGGGAATTAGCAGCATTTGATAGTGTTTATGTACTAACACCCGCTTTTAACGATTACGAACGGGCTTTAAAAAGTTTTGGTGGAAACATCTGCAAACATTCCCTAGATTTAACCACTTTAAAGCCGGTTAATCCCGAAAAACAAGGCTTATTACTCAATAATCCCCACAATCCCACGGGGAAACTCTGGACGGTGGCGGACATTCGTCCCTATCTATCGCAATTTGGTTTGGTGGTAGTGGATGAAGCTTTTATGGATTTTTTACCCCCGCAACAACAGGAGAGTTTAATCTCTCTGTTGCCGGAATATCCCAATCTCGTGATTGTGCGTTCCCTAACTAAATTTTACAGTCTCCCCGGTTTACGTCTAGGATACGTCCTCGCCCATCCCGATCGCCTGTTACAATGGCAAAGATGGCGAGATCCTTGGTCAGTGAATAATTTAGCTGTGGTTGCCGCTATTGCGGCAATTGAAGATAGGGATTTTCAACAACAAACTTGGGACTGGTTAACGACGGCCCGCCAGGATTTATGGCAGGGATTAGCTAATTTTCCGCAATTACAGCCCCAAACCAGTGCCGCTAACTTCCTCTTAGTACAATCTCAATCTTCCTGTTTACCCCTACAGGAAGCTTTATTAAAATATCATCGAATTTTCATCCGCGATTGTCTCAGTTTCCCCGAATTGGGCAGCAATTATTTTCGGGTCGCTGTCCGTTTACCGGCAGAAAATCAACGATTATTATCGGCTTTAGAGAGTATTTTAGCGGCGTCTGATATTAACAACAAAAAGGCTCCCGTCAACTAGACGGGAGCCGCTGCCATCGAACTAAGGGAAATTAGTCGAGGTCAGGCATTGCCAATGCGGGTTCAGTCTCGCGGTCAATTCCTTTCTCGAAACCGGCGGCGGCGGCGCGAGCGCGTCCAGCGTGCCAGAGGTGTCCAATCAGGAAGAAGAAGGCGAGGGTGAAGTGAGAGGTGGCCAACCAAGCGCGAGGAGACACATAGTTAAACGAGTTAACGTCAGTGATAACGCCACCTACAGAGTTCAAGGAACCTAAAGGAGCGTGGGTCATGTATTCAGCCGCGCGGCGGACTTGCCAGGGTTGTACGTCATTTCTGATTTTGTCGAGGTCTAAACCGTTAGGACCACGGAGGGGTTCTAACCAGGGACCGCGGAAATCCCAGAAACGCATGGTTTCACCACCGAAGATGATTTCGCCAGTGGGAGAGCGCATCAGGTACTTACCTAGACCGGTGGGGCCTTGGGCAGAAGCGACGTTAGCACCTAAGCGTTGGTCACGCACCAAGAAGGTGAAAGCTTGAGCTTGGGAAGCTTCCATACCGGTCGGACCGTAGAATTCACTGGGATAGGCGGTGTTGTTAAACCAAACGTAAACGGCGGCGATAAAGCCCATCATGGAAAGAGCGCCCAAGCTGTAGGACAGATAGGCTTCTCCAGACCAGATGAAAGCGCGGCGCGCCCAAGCAAAAGGTTTGGTGAGAATGTGCCAGATACCGCCAGCGATACAGATTAAGCCAATCCAGATGTGACCGCCGATGATATCTTCCATGTTGTTGACGCTGATAATCCAGCCTTCGCCACCGAAAGGAGCTTTGGTCAGATAACCAAAGATAACTGCGGGGTTGAGGGTAGGATTAGTGATGATGCGGACATCACCGCCACCGGGGGCCCAGGTATCGTAGACACCGCCAAAGAACATGGCTTTAAATACCAACAACAGCGCACCACAACCCAAGAGAATTAGGTGATAACCGATGATGTTGGTCATTTGGTTTTTGTCTTTCCAGTCGTAACCGAAGAAATTAGAGTATTCCTCTAGGGTTTCCGGTCCGCGGATAGCGTGGTAGATACCACCAAAACCGAGTACAGCCGAAGAAATTAAGTGCAGAACACCAGCGACGAAGTAGGGGAAGGTATCGACTACTTCACCACCCGGACCGACCCCAAAACCGAGGGTAGCTAAGTGGGGGAGCAGGATTAAACCCTGTTCGTACATCGGTTTTTCGGGGATAAAGTGGGCGGTTTCAAACAGGGTCATTGCCCCGGCCCAGAAAACGATTAAACCGGCGTGGGCGACGTGAGCGCCGAGCAGTTTACCGGAGAGGTTGATAAGACGAGCGTTACCAGACCACCAAGCGAAGCCGGTGGAACTTTGGTCACGACCGGTAGCGGTAGGGATATTAGAGAGCGTTACCACGCGGGAGAACCTCCTCAGGGAAGATAAAGTTTTCGTGGGGTTGGTCTTGGGGAGCCATCCAAGCTCTCAGACCTTCGTTAAGCAGAATATTTTTAGTGTAGAAGGTTTCAAATTCCGGGTCTTCGGCCGCTCTCAATTCCTGAGAAACGAAGTCATAGGCCCGGAGGTTAAGGGCTAATCCCACCACACCCACAGCACTCATCCATAAACCAGTCACGGGGACAAAGAGCATGAAGAA
>NZ_JACJSW010000086.1:0-11692 GCF_014698375.1 Microcystis flos-aquae FACHB-1344
AATATAGAAGAGTTAATGCAAATTAGCCGCTATCGGTTGAAGGATTACATCAAAGGACAAAGAGCGATATCGCTTGCCCTATCTACCTTCTAGCTCGCTTGTCCCCCTCTCAGGCTGAAACTCCTTCTCCCTGCTCCCTTCTCCCCTATAGTCTTAACGAGTAATTTAGATAGTCAACAGCTTACCAAATTTAGGTTACACTTCCTCTTGATGGGAAAGACTTTATCTTGAGAAAATAATTGGGCTAAATAGACCTGAATTTAGGGGGTATTTTCCAGAAAAGAATCACTATAATTAAATAAAAATGGTACGCTATTTTTTCCCGATCCATCCATGACTAAAACCCGGGGCATTTGCGCCCCACCTTCGCGCCAAGCTTCGATCGCTTCTTTCTGTAAAACTAATCCTCCCCCCTGTTCTTTTAAAGTTTCTGCTAATAGTCTTTGTGCCTCAGCTTTCCCTTTAGCGCGATTGATTTCTGCCTGGGCCTGTTGTTCTGCTTCTTGGGTGATATAAACGGCTCTTTGGGCGCGTTGTTCCGCGATTTGTTTATCTTCGACAGCCCGGGCAAATTCCGGAGAAAAATTCAAATCTACCACACTGGTATCTAAGACTAGAATACCATACTTTTCTAACCGAGTCGATAGGGCATTATCAAAGTCTTCTTTTAACTCACTGCGTCGAGTAATTGCCTCCTCTACTGTTCTTTTAGCGGCGGCAATTTTAAAGGATTCTTGGGTTTGAGGGGCGATAATTTTAGCGACAATATTTTGTAGGGTACCTTGGGTTCTTCTAATTGCCACTACTTGAGTCGGATCAAGACGAAAATTAATCGCAAAACTAGCGGATAAATTTTGTAAATCTTTAGTGGAACTTTGGGCAGGAACTTCAAATTTTTGCACCGTAACATCGTAGATATCGACACTAGAAACAAAGGGAGGTTTAAAGTGAAATCCCTCCAATAAAACCCCGTCTTTAGCCTTTCCTAACACACTTAAAACCCCCGCTTGTCCGGGGGTGATAATCACATAGGCATTAAAGGCCGCTAAAATGACAATAGTGGCCAATAATCCCCCGATCAGGGAAAGTAAATTAATAGCATCTTTCTGGTTCACAGTTTATACTCCTTGACGAGCGACTAAAGCGAGAATTTTTGTTGCGATCGCTTGATTGACAGGCATCACTGACAGACGATTTCCTGTCCTTACTAATAATAATTCATCGGCAGTAAAATTTTGTTTTAAAATTCCCAGGGGCAGCAGTTGGGGAAAAAGGCGATCAAACTCAACTTTAACCGTCCACCAGCGCGGGGAATCTGGAGAGGATTTAGAATCATAGTAGGGACTATCACGATCGAATTGTGTGGGATCGATCATATCAGTTTGCACCACTCGCATCAAGCCGACAATCCCCGGCGGGGTCGTATTAGAATGATAAAAAAAGGCCAAATCTCCCCGTTTCATCTGACGGAGAAAATTGCGCGCCTGATAATTTCGCACTCCCTCCCAAATAGTTTGACCATCTTTTTTTAAATCCCCGATACTATAGACATCGGGTTCCGATTTCATTAACCAGTAATTTAAATTCATCATTTATAGTTGTGATTAATTCACATAAGCTCAAAAATATTTTTAGCCGTTCCTGTCAGCCCTGTCACCATAGGGTTAAATATAATTCACTTTGACTGCTTTTGTAGTTCTACTCAAACAATTATTGGGAAGAATGTATCTAAAAATACCTTTGTTAGCGGCAATTTTTAAGGACTATGAGCGTTCAAGTCTAGCTATTCTTAGCAACCGTCAGTTTTTCCCTATAGCTAAAAATAATTTATTCTCGATTATTAAATCGATCAAATAAGCTGTAAAATAGGATACATTGCTCTAAAAATCTCTAGCCAATCCATAGATTATCGGTGTTCCAAGCCACTCGCCGCCGTTTAGCCTTATGGTACACTGTTGTCACTGCCATACTACTGCTTTTTCTCGCTACGGGAATGTATTTTTATGTGCGGCATACCCTAGTCGATCGCATTGATGATACCCTCAAACACATCATTGAGGTGGTAAATCGTTCCCTCGTGATCGAATCGATTCCCCCGAACCAAGGACGTTATCGCGTCGATCCCCTGGCAAGTTTTCCCAGTCAGGGTAAATCCGTGGAGGACGATCATATAGATTTGGAATGGTTCGATCCCCAAGGTAATCTAGTTTGGTCAACTCTGGCCGAATCTTTAGATATTCCCCTCCATCCCCACCGTCAGGGGGAAACTATTCGCTTATCCGATAATCGTCTGCTGCGACAAATAACCGAAAGGGTGGAAATCGATCATTATGTTTTGGGATATCTGCGGGTAAGTCATCCTTGGTTTGAGGTGACAAAACCGATTAGACAGCTATTATTGGATTTAATCGCCGGAATTTGCCTGATGATTGCTAGTGTTGCCTGGATTGGTTGGTTTTTGTCCGGTTTAGCCATTCAACCGGTAAAAGAGTCCTATCAGAGTTTAAAACAATTTACCGCCGATGCTTCCCATGAATTACGCAATCCGATCGCCACTATCCAAACTAACGTGCAAATGGCGATCGCTTATCCCCAAACTGGCGATCAACGCTTGCAGGTGATCGAGCGTTTAACGGAAAGATTGGGCAATTTAGTCAATGATCTGCTTTTTTTAGCCCGTTCTGATAGTGGCATCGTCCAACCGATCGAGCAAGCTGTACCTTTGGATGCTCTATTGATGGAAGTGGTGGAAGAACAGCGTTTAATCGCCGATAAGCAGGGAATTTCCCTCTCTTTGTCGATTGTGGAACCGGACCAAGAGGATTTTTCCTACAGCGATGAAATGTTTACTATGCAGGGAGATTGGGATCAATTAGCCCGTTTATTCACAAATTTAATTTCTAATGCCCTAAAACACGCTTTTTTCCCCGAATCTGAGCCTAAAAATGTGGCAGTGGAATTGGAGAAAAGTAAACGCGATCGACAATCGGTGTTACTGGTACGCATCAAAGATAACGGAATCGGTATTCCCGAGGCTGCTTTGTCCCATATTTTCGATCGCTTTTATCGTCTCGATCCCGCACGACAAAATTCTGCCACTTCCGGGGGAACAGGATTAGGATTAGCGATCGCTTTAGCGATTACCCTCAGTCATCATGGACAAATTAGCGTCGAGAGTCAGATCGATCGGGGAACAATCTTCACCGTCAGCTTACCGAAAAGCCATCAACGGGAGAAAAAAACCGAAAAGTCAGAAGCTTGACACCTCTGACCTTCTTTTCATACCCCCAAGGGAATTCGAATCCCTGTCGCCTCCGTGAAAGGGAGGTGTCCTAGGCCACTAGACGATGGGGGCGTGGATTTCAGACCTTTTTAAATATAACAATAATCTTTCCGGGAGTCAAGGGTTTTGGCAAAAATTTTTTTTATCCCGCCCTTGCACAATAGGATAGTCTAAATGAAGATGTTATCGCCCAAAATCCATGGCTGCCGATCCCTATAAAAGCCGACTGTTCAACCTGATCAACCGTCGTTTGATCCGTCTGAAAGATAACCTCGGCCGCGTTTCCCGTCGCGGTCAAAATGCGATCGCTATTGCCCTGCAAATAGCCCTCTATCCCGTCTATTTGCTGGTACAATCCCTGCGGATGACGGCTAATCAATTGGGGAACAGTCTCCAGAAACAATTATCACCCCCTGGCAAAGAGGGGACGGATGCGATCGCGGAATTTCTCCAGAGCTTATCTGACCAAGAAACGGCATTTATTGGCATAGCAGCCGATCTAGAGGATCAAGCTTTAGTTTTCGTCACTAACGATCACCAGACTGTTAAAATCACCGATAATCAAACCCAAAGACAAATAGAAAAACAAATTAGGACGGCACTGGCTAACTACGCCCTCGAAAAACGGAGAATTAAGCGATTAAATCCTCAATATCCGCCTTTATTACCAAATTTTACCGACAAAAATCCTGTCTTGCCCCCGATCCGTTGGTTTTGGAACCTGCTACGCTGGGAACAACAGGGGCAAATAGCGATCGCCATAAATCTCTTCCAGGAATCCCATCTCGTCAAAACCCCGACACCACCCTCCTTACCACTGCCTAATTTCAATTCTCAAGCGATTTTAGAAGTTATTGACGAAAAATTAGCAATTTTCGAGGCTAAATTTCTCGCTATCTCCCCCGCAATCCCCAGCAGTGTTAGCCACACCTCTAACCTACCTTCCGATCTCGTTAACCAGTCCCCGACTCTCGAGAAAAATTCCTCCTATCTCTGGCGACTTTATTGGTTAATTTATGCGGCGATCGAGCATTTCTGGGCAAAAGAGAAGAATAATTTAGAATATAGTGCTGATTACCCCGTTTTATCGGCAAAATATCCCCTAAGTCTTCCTAATTCTCTGCTGATCAGCTTCAAGCAACGTCTCCAGGATTGGCTAGAAAAACAAACCCAAGCGGATCCCTTCACGATCGGCAAACTCATCCAAGCGGCGATCGATCACTTTTTTTCCTCTCGCCAATCCCTGACATTTTCCGCCATCAGCGAGCAACCTTGGCTAGAATCCGCCGATATATTGGCTATTTCTCCCCAAGACTCCGAAAAACCCCGCCTTAACCCCGCTTATCCCCTTCCCCAGTCCCCAGGCACACCAGCCGAGCCTCATAGCACAAAAAAAGCTTTTAGTCAAGAAAAACAAAATAAATCTTTACAAAAAATCCCCCCGGCCGCCGCTGAAATTACTCCTGGAGAATCCCCCCCCGCAACCCAATTAGATCCCCGCTACGCTAGGGAGATAATTCAACCAATTAACGAAGAATGGTTAGAAACCGAATCAACCCCCGTCGGCTACGTTAAACACCCCTTAGAACGGATTTTAGAGGGATTAGATGCGATTATTTTATGGGTAGAGGAATTGGTTATTAAAATTTGGCGTTGGTTGCGGTACAATCGACGCATTTCTAAATTACTCAAACGCAAACGCTAAATCGATCGGTTTTGGGTATAGTCGATCGGGTAGTCTTTCTGTTGTGAGAAAATTGAGACTATCTTGAGGGACTTACCTCTATCAATCTTAGGCATTTCAGCAGTTAAGGTCATGGCCATAATCTGAAATTACCGAAATTTATCGACAAAAATAAGCTAAACTAACGGCAAAGATAATAGGTTTTAATTTTTTTCATCGGGATTACTTTATGGACGGTATCTGTACCCTAGCTAACGATCGCATTTACGATCAATTAGTCGCCCTACTCAACAGCATCGAGGTAAATGGGGGAAAAGCTCTTCCTGTTTGTGTCTATCCCTACGATGACAACATCGAACGGATCAGAGCGGAAATTGCTCAACGTCCTAACGTACAGTTATTTGATAATCAGGAAATTATCGAACGCTGGGAAAATTTCGCCAAGTCGATTTGGGATAGCCACCCGCAAGCCCGCAAACGTTGGTTGAAATCGGGTTGCACTGACCGATATTATCGTATGGGAATGCACCACCGTTTTATTGCTTTTGATAGTCCCTTCGAGCGTTTTATCTACATGGATGGGGACACCTTGCTACTCGATGCCATTGATAAAATCTTCGCTATCCTAGATAGGCACGATTGTGTTGTTTATGACTTTCAGCATAAAGATCCCACTCATGTCTACGAAGTTTCTCAACCAAAATTATTCGAGGTTTTTTCCCGTGATCGTATCGAAAAGGAGATTTTTTGTGCAGGTTTCTACGCTTCTAAAACTGGTTTATTCGATGAAAATCAGCGAGATTGGCTCATAGAACAATTGCGAGCAGGAGAAGCGGAAATTCTCTATCCGATGGCTCCCGATCAAACTATTGTCAATTATATGATGATGCGCTCAAATTTTTCTATATATAATCTAGCTCTTCAATTGCCTAAAGAAGAACGCACCGGCTGCTGTGTCACCTCTCCCCATTTTCAGGCTTTAGATAATATTCTTTATGATCAGGGCAACCGCTTGACATACCTTCACTACATTGGTTTATCTTCCTCTCTGTTCACTCGACTTTGTAGCGGTGAAAATCTCGATTTTCCCTATCGAGATATTTTCTTACACTATCGTTATCTCTACGAACCTAGTCAACGTCCTATATTTACCGATAGTCCCAAACCCTATCAACCACCTACCCCAACCTTTTGGCAAAAAGTAACCAGAAAACTCGGTTTAGGAAAATAATAATTACAGTCATTTCAATTATTAAGATTGAATCGTATCAGACTTATCTGAAATGACTATACATTTTCAAGGTCTAATCTTCTGCATAAGAAGAGTCCAGGCGAAAAAAAACCAAAAAGTAGCGGAATGTATAGCGCGCCACTACATCTCAGAAAAAACCCCTTACAATAGAGACAAAAGTGATCGGAGATCAATGGGGGTGAACGTCATGTTAGTGATTTTAACCGACGAACACATTCTCGATACGGGTTCTGTCTGTCAGGGCTGTCTTTTAGCCAACCAGCAGGGACAACCCCGGTGGCGAGAGGGTAAACTAGGCTGTGGTCACTCCTTAGGCAAAGGGGGCAGCCAACAGCCCAATCTCTACGAGTGTCAGATGGGCTTTACAATTGCTAATATTGAAGGCTAATCAGACCAGCTAAAAGATCAACCTAGAGTTGAGTTAGGGGGATTTTCTTGGGACTCGGAGGAGAGAATCAAGGCCATTATTAATCCCCAATTCAGTTTAGATACAATGACAATAATGGCTGAGGGTTTCGTAGCATCGATCGTAGGCTTTTTGGGCTTGGGTTAAAACAGCGTCGGAAATTTCTATATCTAATTTTCTGGCTTGTTTAATAATTTTACCCGCTTTGATATTCTCGGAAGAATCTCCTATACCGCGGCTGCCAGTGGTTTTTAAAACTCGATATTCTTCAGAAAATCCCGTTTTAGTATCGAGATGACTCTGTAAACTATTAAAGACCAATTGACTTTGGTTTAATACCTGATCGTGGGTGATAAATAAACTCTTTTCTTTGCTGTTAATTAATCGAGCATAACTTTCTAAGGTGGCTAAACGACCGGTATAATAACCCAGGGCGTGCTGCTCGTTTTGATGGGGTTTAAGATCTAGAATACTAGCTAAAGTGCGCTGCGGTTCTCGTAGTAAAAATATGGTCTTAACCGGATCAGATTGCAAAAAACTATGATCTAAAAACTTCTGATCATGAAGAACTTTATCTAAAATATATTTATGATTCATGTTTAAATCTTTCAAACGCCAGTAGAGTTGAAACATTAAAGTTTTAAAATCCTGTTCACTCTCATAAACCAGATGAGTTTCGCCAAAACCGATAATTTCAGGATTAGAATTGAGGATATGGGTCAATAAAGACGAACCCGATCGCATATGGCTAAGAATAAATAAAACCTGATAGGGTTGGGGACGAAAGAGAATTTTATAGGGGTCTTTGGGTGTATCAATGCGTACCTGAAAATACTTATAAGTTAAACGATGGGTTAAACCCTGCCAAGATTGGGGTAAGCGATCGAGGGCTATAGTCATAGGTTAATAAGGAATTGTGTCAACTTGTCGCTAAGATTCCCCTATAATGTATCCCATTTAAGACCCAAACAAAAGTGAGGTTTATACAAAATGGGATTGCCAAGTTGTTCGCTCTGGTTTTTTACGGCGCGAACCGATGTCTGGTTTATGATGAACACTATTCCCCATCTAGTCAAAATGAGTCAGTTTCCCTTCGATGAAAAGGTACTCGCTATTGACACGGCCCCTTTAAGCGGGGAAAAGGTTAATCGCCCCGGACTGGGTACAATGGAGGAGTTAAGAGCCTGTGGTGAAAAATTAGTTAAAGATGGCATAATCGATCGCCTAGTGGATTTTAACTACGATCCCAGCTATCGTCAGCGCATCTATCAAAAGCATTTCGGCAGTCCCCTCCGTTCCACCCATAACTACAAAGGTTATCCGATTTTCGGCTCGATCTTCAAAATCGAGTCATGTCGCAGCGATTATATGGTCCATTATGACAGCGACATGATGCTCTACCAAGAACCGGATTACAGTTGGATCCGCGAAGGGATCGAGTTAATGGAAACCCATCCAGAAATGATGTTTGTGCGTCCTTTGTCCGGTCCGCCGCGGCCCGATGGTACGATTTATTCTCAGCATCCCTGCACGAAAAATCCCGACGGATTCTATCAATTTAAATTTTTTGGTAGTCGTGCCTATCTACTTAATTGTCGTCGCTACGATCGCCTTTTACCGATCACCCCCCTCTGGCGCTCTTATAAAAATACCTTTCTCGATCATTTACCCGATGGTTTAAAAGCTTGGGGCAATATTTTGACTGGGAAAGGAAAACTCGACTCTTGGGAAATTATGGTTTCTCGCTCCCTAGAACAAAGCAACTACTATCGCGCCACTCTCACCAATGCCAAGGGTTGGACTTTGCACCCCAACGAGCGCTCTGCCGCTTTTAGGCAAGCTTGGCCGACTATTATCGAAAAAATCGAAGCGGGTATTTACCCACCGCCCCAAGCTGGTTATTATGACCTGATCCCGGAATTATGGTATTAAAAAAGCGTTAGTTCTCTAGATTTGAGGTGAGGTGGTACTTAGAGATTGCTGGTGGGGCGATATTTTTGTTTGAATTAGAGAAGATAGGAGATGAAACAACCCAAAAGAAAACCCAACCACCGCCGGAGATTGGGTTGTCTGGTTATCAATTGATTTTAAGGGGCCAAAGCGTTACCGCGCAGGAGAGAACCGATAGTTTTAGCAGTAATCTTCATCTGTACGAGAGGATTAGCGGGAACAACGGTTTTATAGAGATAACTGTCAAAAGTCATCTTCTGTACGTCCTTTTGGGAATTGCCTTGGGAGTGATCGGCAAGCTAGGTCAGAACAGGATTGAAGGGGTTGACATTTTATTTAGGTACGCTATATTCTAAAAACAATTGGCTCTCCCAAGTTTAGTGGGTAAAATGTATTCTAAAATACAGTCTTGCGGGCGAGTGAGTGGAACGAACCACAGAGACACAAAGGACACAAAGATTGATAGCTACTATATAAGTTAAACTTATCACACAAGGAATAAGAGAGCCAACAATTTCATAGGACTATAATATGAAAAACAGTACAAATGATATCACATACGAACAATTAACATCCCAAGAAACTGAATTGCAAGAAGAAGAAGAAGAAGAAGAAGAAGAAGAAGAAGAAGAAGAAGAAAGTTCAGACTTCTTCGATCCAACCAAAATCAGAATTACGACCAAACAAATAACCATGGATCTTTTGATCAAAAGAATTGAATATAAAGAAATTAACTTAAATCCTGATTTTCAACGTAACGCTAACATCTGGACTGATAAGGCTAAAAGCAGATTAATCGAATCTCTGTTAATACGAATTCCTCTGCCAGCATTTTATATGGATGCAACCGAGGAAGACGAATGGCTAATTATAGATGGATTGCAAAGACTGAGTACATTTAAAAGCTTTATTCTTGATGAGAAGCTTGTCTTAAAAGACCTAGAATTTTTAAAGGAATTAGAAAAGAACAAGTATTCAGATTTATCTCGTAACTATAAACGCAGAATAAATGAAGCAGAGTTTATTGTGTATTTAATTGAACCTGGTACACCACCTAAAGTTAAGTATAACATTTTTAGAAGAATTAATACTGGGGGATTACCTCTCAATTTACAAGAATTTCGTCAAGCGATAAATCCAGGTCAAGCCATAAAAATTCTCAAGGAATTAGCAAACATTCCAGAATTCCAAAAATTGACAAGTTTTAGTCAAAAAAGAAAGAATCGCATGGTCGATCATGAATTTATCTTAGGATTTATTGCTTTTACTTTAATAAGCTACAATTGCTATTCGTCTGATAAAGGTCGGGATGATTTTTTAGATCAAGCAATGAAAAAGCTAAACAAAATAGATGAAAATCGAGTACAAGAAATCAAAAATAAGTTTATTTTTGCCATGAAAGCGGCAAATAATATTTTTGGAGAAGATGCTTTCCGTAAAATCCGTAAAATCACAGAAGATGGAAAAAGAAAATATCCTATCAATAAAGCTCTTTTTGAAAGTTGGTCAGTTACCCTGAGTGGTTTAAGTGAACAAGAACTTGAAACATTAACTGAGAGAAAGGAGAACGTCAAGGAAGTTTTTATTAAAAAAATGGAAGATGATAGTAATTTTCTCGAATCTGTTTCTCAAGCAGCCACTAAAGTTCCCTATAGATTTGATACAATTAAAGAAATAATAAAAGAGGTGTTATCATGTTAGAATCATTAGTGTTAAAAAATTTTAAGATTTTTGAAAATCAATCTTTTGATTTAAAACCGCTAACTTTGCTCTCAGGATTAAATAGTAGTGGCAAATCCACTTTGCTACAATCCTTATTATTACTTCGCCAGTCCTATAAGCAGGATTTATTACCAAAGGAAGGATTAGCATTAAATGGTGATTTAGTTCGTATTGGAACAGCTAAAGACGCTCTCTTTGAAGGTGCAAAAGAAGATTCAATTACTTTTGAAATTACCAGCGCAGATCATGGTAAAAGTTCATGGATTTTTGAATATGATCCTAATTCTGATGTTCTTCAACTATCTCCCCTGTCCCAAGATACTATTCCTCAAGAAATTTACCGATCCAATCTTTTTACTGATAAATTTTACTATCTACGAGCAGAAAGAATGTCTCCAAGTCCACATTTTGAAATTTCAGAATTTCAAGTCAAACAGCATAAACAGCTTGGAAGTAAGGGAGAATTTACAGCACATTTTCTTTCTATCTACGAAGAAGAGAAAATTAGAGATTCAAAATTAGAACATCCTCAAGCAATTTCTACGAGTTTTAAAAATCAAGTGGAAGCTTGGATTGGAGAAATTAGCCCTGGAACTAGAATCATAATCTCATCTCATCCAGAAATGGATTTAGTGGGTTTACAATACTCTTACGGACTGAGTAATCCTTATCGTCCTACAAATACTGGGTTTGGTATTACATATATACTACCTATTGTTGTGGCTTTATTATCATCTGTTACAGATACGTTAATTTTATTAGAAAATCCTGAAGCACATCTTCATCCAAAAGGACAATCTAAGATAGGAGAACTGTTAGCATTAGCGGCAAGCTGTGGGGTACAAATTATAGTAGAAACTCATAGTGATCATGTCTTAAATGGTATTCGTCGAGCGGTAAAAAATAAGAAAATTGATGCTCAAGATGTACGAATTCATTATTTTCAAAGATATTTGAAACAAGGACAAGCTGTATCAGAAGTTATTTCACCCATTCTTTATCAAGACGGAGGAATTGATCAGTGGCCTGATGGATTTTTTGATCAAGTGGAAAAAGATTTAATGGAGTTGCTTTAAAATGAAGTTTTTGATTAATGAACTTTCTTTTACTGGGCAAGCTAAAAACGACAATGAGGCTTACGAACTGCTCAAAAACTTATATGATATCATCCAAGAAGTAAAACCTATACAGAACAATTATCCTATCCAGACTCATAGTAGTTTATCTCAACAAAAAATATTATCTAATCTTACTATTCATCAATGGATTTGCCAAAAAATATCTGAACTTCCCCCGTATAAATATACTAGCTATGGCTCAAAGTCTTACAGAGCCTGAGTTAAAGCAATGTAATACTAATAAACTACTGGGTACAAACTCCTGAAATCTTTACGC